>JBMTLM010000075.1:0-7640 GCA_049431185.1 Bacteroidia bacterium
GTGGGAGGACTTTCTATTCTTGGCAATACTGGTTACTGTCATCATGAACCTATATGTTGCAAAGGAAATCCATGACCCTGGCCGAATGAACATTGAAAAACATCCGAATACAAGGCTTGGATTTTCTAAGAGGGATCGCCATCCTTTTGGTGCTATTACGTCATGAGCCCATCAACATGTACACCTATCATATCGGATGGATGGGTGTAGATTTATTTTTTGTGCTGAGTGGGTTCTTAATTTCAGGGCTGATCTACAAAGAGTATCAAGCGAAAGCCGATTTCAAACCCGTGCGCTTTTTAATCAGGCGCGGCTTTAAGATCTATCCGGTTTACTATCTCACATATATGGCCTATGTGGCTGTTTTCATAGACCAATTGGATTATATGGAAATCGCATCTGACCTGTTGTACTTCCAAAACTACCTGTATGGCTGGGGAAATGCCTACCCAGCCATTTGGTCGTTGGCCGTGGAGGAACATTTTTACTTCGGAATCGCGCTTTCCGCATTCATCTACCTTCGGTGGTTTCATAGCAACATTCAATTGCAACTAAATCCAAAGAAATTTATTTCCCTCCTGTTGTTCATATGCCTGTCATGCCTGTGCTTCCGGATTTCCCATGTTTTGTCAGACCCGACTGAATACGCCAAGAACATCACCATGACCCATTACAGGATCGATGCGCTTGTATCAGGCGTATTGGCTTCCTATTTATTTCATTTTCATCAAGAGAGATTTAATAGGGTTATTAAAAAACACCGGCGATCATTGGTTGTGCTTGGGCTGATTTTACTTTCATGGACACCCTATCTCGATCCTCAAACATCGATATTCGTTCGGACATTCGGTTTCACAATGGTATATCTGGCATTCGCCATCATTCTATGCTTGGTCGTCACACACCATGATGTTTTTGAAAAAGTACAAAACACCATATTATCCATACCGTATAAATGGTGCTGTCAATTAGGGATCGGTTCCTATGCCATTTACGTCATTCATTCTTTGGTGAATCATTCGTACCACGAAATGCTTGCTAAAAACCTTTGGGAGCTACCTCCGTTTACCGATTTTTTCTTGACCACTTGTTGCAGCGTGTTGATCGGTTTCCTGATCAAACATCAAATCGAAAACCGTTTTCTCAAGATTAGGGACCGGTTGTTTCCTTCCAATGGATGAATAGAACCCGGCCGGGAGTCGAAGCCTATTCGTGAAAATAAACGCGCTTGACGCGTTGCGACACGGATGTCAAAACCTCGTAGGCGATGGTCTCGAGATCTTTGGCCATTTCAACGATGGTATAGCCGGGACCGAAAACAATCACCTCATCGCCTTCATGAACATCCAATCCAGTAACATCAATCATGGTCATGTCCATGCATATATTCCCCACGATTGGACATTTCTTTCCGGCCACCACCATGTGTCCTTTGCCGTTTGACAGCCGTCTGTTTAATCCGTCGGCATAGCCGATGCCAACGGTGGCGATCTGTGCATCCTTTTCCAACTTGCCTTTACGGGAATACCCCACTGTTTCACCGGCCTTCACCGACTTGATTTGAGAGATGGTGGTACGCAGCGTGGAAACAAATTCGAGTTGTTTTTGCTCATGCATGGTGGCGGCGATACCGTGCAGCCCTATGCCCAGCCGCACCATGTCGAACTGGTACTCCGGGAAACGCAGGATGCCTGCAGAATTCAGCACATGTCGTTTGATGGAATGTTGGAAATGTGCCGCAATGGTATTGGCCATGGTTTCGAAAAGTTTTGCCTGCGTCTTGGTGAAGGCATCATGCGCGGCCTCATCGCTGGCCACCAAGTGGGTGAACAATGTGGAAACTTTCAAATGCTTTTGATTCTTGATGCGCACAACGAGCTCATTGAGTTCCTCCTCTACAAATCCGAGACGGCGCATACCCGTATCCAGTTTCAAGTGAATTGGAAACGGCTCACCATTGGGCCTTTTCTTTCGCACCACCTCGGCGAACTGACCCAGTGTCTTAAAGCTGTAGATCTCGGGTTCCAGGTTGTAATCAATCATCGAGTCGTAGCTCTGTTCTTCAGGGCTCATCACCATGATGGGCAATGTAATGCCTGCCTTGCGCAGCTCAACACCTTCATCGGCATAGGCCACGGCCAGATACTCTACCCTGTGAAACTGTAACAGGTTGGCGATTTCAAAACTGCCACTGCCATAGGAAAACGCCTTCACCATCACCATGATGCCCGTTTCCGGACTCAAGCGTGATTTATAAAAGTTGAGGTTGTGCACCACCGCATTCAGATTGATTTCCAGAACGGTCTCATGGGCCTTTTTCTGAAGCATCTTGCCTATCCGCTCAAACCCGAAGGGGCGTGCGCCCTTTAGTAGAATGGTTTCATTCGAGAACATCCCTGCATGAAATTCCTTTAGAAAGGCATCGGTATCGGCGTAGAACGCCGCATCACACTTAAACAGGTTGCCCTGTCTGGAAATGGCTGGCCCAATTCCAATTAGCCTTGTGACCTGTTTTTTATGCAGCAAGTCACTTACTTCCGTATATAACTCTTGTTCGTTTTTGCCGCTTTGTAAAATATCGGACAGCACGATTGTTCGTTTCGGGTGCTGCTTTTGTTGGTTTAGGAAATCGAGTGCAATGGTCAAAGAACCGATATCAGAGTTGTAACTGTCATTGATGATGGAACAGTTACTGACACCTTCCTTCATCTCCAGCCTCATGGCAACCGGACTCAGGGCCGACATACGGTCGTGTATCAGTTCGGGGTCGATGTCGAGCGATAACATCAGTGCCCAGCAATGAATGGCGTTTTCGATGGATGCATCGTCGGTAAACGGAATCCTGATGTGGATGAATCGGCTCTGAAATATGCCCTGTATCTCCGTTTCACCGTTGTTGCGGTTAATGCGACCGATTTGCAAATCGGCGTTTTGCCTCCTCGACCAGGTGAACACTTCAAGGTCCTGCGGTAAGAAATCAGCCTGGTTGACGGCCTCTGAGATCAACAGGTAGTCGCGGCAATAAATCAACTTCTTGCATCTTCCGAACAATCGAAGCTTCTCAAACGTCTTTTGTTCCATGTTCGAAAAGTTCTCGTCGTGTGCCGAACCGATGTTGGTGAAAATCCCTATATCGGGATTGATCACCTCGCCCAACCTGGCCATCTCACCCGGTTCTGAAATGCCGGCCTCAAAAACAGCCATGGTGTTGGAGGCTTGCATGTCCCATACGGAAAGTGGCACACCGATTTGTGAGTTATAGCTCTTGGGGCTCCTTACGATATGATAATCGTCGCGCAACAACTGATACAACCACTCCTTCACTATCGTTTTTCCATTGCTGCCCGTGATGGCAACCACCGGATAGCGGTAACGTGCACGATGGCTTGCGGCGATCTTTTGCAACGCGGCAAGCGTGTCGTTCACCAGGATGAAACAAGCATCCGAATAGGCTGGCGGTATGCTGTCGTTGCTCACGACGAAATTGCGGACGCCTGCCGCATACAGTTCAGGAATAAACTCATGTCCGTCACGGCGGTCACCTTTCATCGCAAAAAACAACGCCGTAGAGGGGGAAATGACTTTGCGGCTGTCGGTCAACAAATGCCGAACACGTTCATTGCTGAGGCATGATCCCAACAATGATCCTCCTGCCATTTCAGCAAGCTCCGACATCAGATACCTTTCCATGCGGTTTACAGGTTGTTTAATGGCCTCTTGCCCTTACAAAGCAAGATCGGCACAACGGAATGTAACTCTCTTTCTCCCCCAAGACCACCAATGCATTATCACTGACGGTTCGATGTGAATGGTTAGCCAAATCGCCACAATGCATACAGATGGCGTGGACCTTGGTGATATAATCGGCAATGGCCAGCAGTTTGGGCATCGGCCCAAACGGATTGCCCAAATAATCCATGTCCAATCCAGCAACGATTAGCCTGATTCCCTGATTGGCCATCTGTTCACACACCGACGGAAGTCCGTCATCAAAAAACTGTGCCTCATCGATGCCGACCACGTCGACATCGTTGCACAGCAACAGGATATTGGCGGATGCAGGTATGGGCGTTGATACGATGGTATTGGCATCATGTGAAACGATGTTCTGCTCATCATAGCGCTGATCAACCTGCGGCTTGAATATTTCAACTTTTTGCTTGGCGATTCTCGCCCGCTTGAGCCGGCGAATCAACTCCTCGGTTTTGCCGGAGAACATCGAACCGCAAATGACCTCAATGGCGCCTTTGCGTTTACCGGATAAATGTCCTGGAGTTTCAATAAACATACTTGATGATTCTATCCTTCAAAAATACCAACCCTATGGATGGAATCAAAACCTGTGGAACTAGCTATTGCAAAAATCACCATCGGACCCATGGTCACTCAAACCATTGTGCAGCTCATCTTTCCTGTAGTTTCGAGGGGAGGAAAACATGGAAAAGCGGGGCGATGGTTGCGCCTCCTCCTGTCCATGCCTCAATTGTTCCATCAAATCACGACGAACCTTATGTAGGTTCTCCAATGTTTCGGAGTCGGATGGGCTTTGTAAATCTTTAGAAGGAGTGTCCATAACGCTTTCACGAAGATATGAGAATCCCTTCAACCACGACCACTTACGCCCTAAGGAACAACATTTATTGTTGATTATCAACATTTTAAAAGTCTTGCGAAAGGCTTATTTTTGCTGAAAATCCAGCTTCAAATGAAATTCGGAATTGTGGTCTTTCCTGGGTCGAACTGTGACCGCGACATGCAACATGTATTGCAAAACATCATGGGACAACCAACGGTCATGCTTTGGCACAAGGACCATGACTTGCAAGGGTGTGATTTCATTGTGTTGCCCGGTGGGTTTTCCTACGGCGACTATTTGCGTTCGGGCGCGATTGCGCGTTTTTCACCGATCATGCAAGAGGTGATGGAATTTGCAGACAAAGGCGGTTTGGTGATGGGCATTTGTAATGGCTTTCAAATTCTGACCGAAGCGCAACTGCTTCCGGGTGCGTTGATGCACAATAACTCGCGCAAGTTCATTTGCAACAACATTTTCATGCGTTGCGAAACCGATGAAACACGCGTCACCTCCAAGCTGCGCGTGGGGCAGGTATTAAAAGTGCCTATCGCACATGGTGAGGGCAAATATTTTGCCGACGAGGCTACGATTCAGTCCCTCAACAAAAACGATCAGGTGTTGTTCCGTTATTGCGATGTCAACGGACAAGTGACGGACGATTCGAATCCCAACGGTGCCACGAACAACATTGCCGGTATCTGTAATTCAAAGCGCAATGTGTTTGGCATGATGCCGCATCCTGAAAGGGCTTCCGATCCGGTATTGGGCAACACCGACGGTCGAATCATTTTTGAATCGATTTTGAATCTCGTGGCGGGCTAAGCTCCGTCGCAAACTACTTCAATCCTTTCAGTACGTCTGTGGCTTGCTTGTCCTTGGGGTCAATCGCCAACACCTTATTGAAAAACTCTTTTGACTTGGCGTTTTCCTTTTTCAAGAAATGGTAGTACCCCATATATCGGTAAGATTCCAATAGCCCTGCTTTGTTTTTCTCCAGGTTGGCGGCATCGGCTTCTGCCAATGCAATGTATTTTTCATAGAAAGGAAATGCACGACCTTCCGATGTATTAGGATCCAGGTTGGCCGATGCCCTTGCCTTGAGCAGGAAGCCGGGGGCCCAGTTGGGCTGCACATCACACACCCTGGCCAACACAGAGTCAGCCGTTACGTAATCTTGCAACGACAAAGCCGCACGGCCGAAATTGTAATTGTCGGCAGAGGTCATGGAGAAACGTGAAGACTTGCCTTTATAAACCTCCACTGCATCGGAGAAACGGTTTTTCTTCATCAGCAAAGAGCCCGCATCGGAATATAGCGTTGCATCGGCATCTTCAAAGGTGAGTGCTTTGCGCAAAGCCACGATGGCCAGGGAGTCGGCGTTGTTTTTCTGATAATACTTCGCCAGGTATTCATAATCCCTCGACTGTATGATGGTCGAATCCGCTTTGGCAAAGAATGTTTCCATGTGTTTCAAACCTTTGGGGAAGTCGCCCAACTCATAGTTGGCATAGGCCAACAGCTTCAAGGCTGCGAGGCTGGAGGCATCCGCATTCAAAACATACATGGCCGCCTCTTCTGACTCCTTGTATCGTTTGGCCGCAAACAGGTTGCGGGCAAATTGTATACGGGCGCGCATGTCTTCGGGGGCACGGCTGAAATATTCGGCGTAGGCTTTTATCCCCTGATCCACCTCACCCAAATCGAAGTGAACTTCGGCCTTATGTAAAATGGCCATGGTGAATTCAGGATTCAACTTGAGTGCCGTTTCCAATTCCGCCATGGAGGCCGAGTGGTTTTTGATGCGTCGGTAAGCGATTCCCTTGCGATGATAGGCGGATGCCTTTTTGCCATCGGCATCAATCGCACTGTTGTAAAAGTTGAGTGCGGCACCATGATCGCCTTGGGATGCGAAATAATCCCCTTTCAATATCAGCCAATCCGCATTGGGTTGCTTGATTTCCTTTTCCAGCATGTCAATCCACACAAGAGCATAAGGCAGGTCCTTGGATTTGAATTTGAAAAACGACCGAACCACGTCCATCATCATGGCGGGTGGCACGTTCTTGTGGCTTTTATAAATCGGATCGAACAGCACCTTGGCGGCTTCGGCATTGTTATTATAGGCTACGTAGATGGTTTTAGCACCCACCACGTAAGGGTCGGTGGCCGTTAGTTGTTCGGCTTCGGCATAAAGTGATTTTGCCGCAGCTCCATCACCTTCGTTGATGGCCAGGTTCATTTTATAAAAACACAATGCGCCCGGATCCTTTACCCCTTTATAGGCATAAAGGCATTGCTTGGCTTTTGCAAAATCACCGATCTCGGTATAGAGGTTGCAAGACACGTAGTCTTGTGCGAAGGCAGTGGAGCCGAAGGCTATCAACGCCCAAATCGAAAGAACAAGTCTGGTTTTCATGACTGCTGTTATTAATTGCTGATTTCTATTTCTCTAGGGGGAATGCGCAAGGGCGCACCGCCGAACAACCTGATGACCCGCTGTCCTTCGGAACTCGCCACCCACGCGGCAAAGCCGGTTGCTGGCCCTGCAAACGGTTCCGTGGTGACCATGAAAAGCGTTCGAGTAAGCGTATACGCACCGGTAACGATGGTGGATTGGGAAGGGTAAATGCGTTCTGAGGTCGAATCCGCATAAGGCACTATTTCCATCCTGCTTAAACGCTCTTTCACTCGTTTGGATTTTCTTTCACAAAGATAACTCCACGAAACAAGACCCAATACACCGGGTGCGGAGGCCACTTGCTCCATCAGTTCGTTTGTGCCGTCGGTGGATTTCCAACTAGACAAACACACGGTTGAAAGCCTGTTGGCGAGATAGTAATTGTTTTCTGAGCCGCTTCTATCGGTGATCATGGCTGATGGCGTTAGGTTCATTATCCGGAAACAACTATCGTGCCGCAACTCAAATTGCCGTTTCGATGCGGTATCGTTCTGTTGTTGATGAACCATCACCAGCGCATCCTTGGCAAATGGAGAGATATTTACAAAGACACCTCTGGATGCCATGGCGATCGAGTCCTGCTCTTTCAACGGAATGCCGGTCACC
>JBMTLM010000076.1:0-7602 GCA_049431185.1 Bacteroidia bacterium
TTGGCATTATGGACAGGCGGTTCGTTCACCATGGAACCCAATGCTGCAGCTTTGCGAGAAGCTTTGTTTTTACTCTCTAATTTTAAGATCCGAGTTACAAAGTAGGGTTTTTCATTCTTGCCTTGCGGCTCATAAGGAAACCTCAGTGAGGAAAAATACATTACCGAATCACCTGAAAGGCTGGCACCGAAATCAGAAAACTTTGAGTTGATGTCGGCTCCTGCATTGGTGACATTTACCAACGTAGCCGATCGATTCAACCCCTTGATCTCCTCACAATATCCATATTCCGTTCTTGACTTTAAGACGGCATAATTGGAGTCTTGCTGATGTTTAAAAGCATATTCGCCGAACAATCTGCAAGCGCCTTCATAATCACTGTTATACTTTTTCATTTCCGCCAGGTAAAACAAAGACATTGGATAGCTGTCGGCACTCTTAGATCCATTGACTTTCGCATACCAGGCTTCCGCTTTCCTGTAATCCTTATAAAGCCTGCATGCTTCAGCCATACGGTAATCGAGCGCTACATCGTCTGTTTCAAACTCCAATGCTTTACCAAAATACTCGATAGCTTCAGCGTAACGGGCCTCCTCAAACGCATCATCCCCTGCCTTCAACCAAGCCTTGAATGTTTGTGCTTCCGCCGGTGTCTGCCAACAGTAAAACACCGCCAGTAAGATCGTAAGGAATACGTTTTTCAATACAGCGGGCATGGCGGCTTGATTCCTTTGGATTTCACTTTTTTGATGATATAGGACATCGATAGCTCGTAGCCGCCTTTGCCATTGCTGGCGCGATCCAAATCACTGGTATTGACATCGTAGCTTAAGCCGAACCTGAATTCATTGTACCGCAAGCCCACATAGGGAATCACAGCGTCTTTTGCCCTGATCCATGTGCCAACACTAAAAGCATAGTTGCGGCCGGGTAACTCACTAAACACATACTGAACGGAACTTCCCAAAGTCAACTCCTGATAACCGCCTTGAAACATCAATAAAGCTGAGGGCTGGATCTGGATTCGGGATGCTACTGGTATGAATAATGAAAAATGATTTTGGAGTTTTGGAAATAGCTTGACCTTTTCACTGAAAAAGCCATCGTCGGGCCGATTCAGGTGTTGTATCGCGCTTCCCAACCCCAAGCGGAATCCCTCTTGGTTTTGATAAACGTAATTGACTCCAAAGCCCAGATCAAGGTATGCATGGTTGTTATTGTCAAAACTCTCTGAATTGCTAATTGTAGGGTCGTATACGTCCCCGTTGAATTGTTCATCGAAAGTAAGCGCGGAATAATTGATGCTTCTCAAGGTGAAGCCCATCATCACGCCAACACCTACGAAATGTACGGAATCCCGACCTATCGGTTTCATGAGTGCCAAGGAACTCATGAGCGAGGTAGTGCCCATCTTTGAATCACCTGCCCGATCGTTGTTGAATACGAGCCCTCCGGCCAATCGACTGTTCTTGGGGGCCAATCGATCCAGCGTGGATTCCAAAGAGCCGGAAAAAGTCACATAAGGTGTAGTAATCGATTTCCATTGGTTACGGTGATTGGCCACAAACCTTTGATCACCGTCGAAAAAACCGGTTTGTGCAGGATTCAGATTCAACGGACTATTTGCAAACTGTGAAAAGTGAATGTCTTGAGCGGTTGAGGTTTGAAATACCAAGGCTGTTATCATGGAAACAACCATGCACAAGGAATAGCGCAAAAATGTCATTGGCTGATGTGAACGGGTTTTCATCGTATCAGGCTGATGTTTCCTTTTTTAAAGAACTGCTGGTTGTCGTAACAAACGGCATCCACGTAATAAACATAAACAGCAGGGGTGGCAGGTTTCCCATTGAATGTGCCATCCCAACCAATGGAGGGATCGTTGGATTCAAAAACCTTTTGTCCCCAACGATTGTAAATCCGGAAAGTCAGCTCTCTGATGGTGTTTCCTCTTACATACATGAAGTCATTGTTGCTGTCGCCGTTTGGCGTAAAGGCGTTGGGGATGAATATCTCAGGTTCTTCACAGAGTACGTTCTGCACCACCACCAAAACCGTATCGGTGTTGCTGCATCCCAGTGCATCGGTCATTACAACGGTGTAAACGGTTGTTTGTGCTGGTGTGGCCGTCGGGTTGGCTACATTGGGGCTGCTGAGTCCGGTAGCAGGCGACCAACTATAATTGGCAATCCCACTGGCATTGGTGGTCGCATTCAAGGTCACGGATTGGCCAACATAAATCGTGTCATCCGATATGGTGGCATCCACGTCCGGAATAAATGAGTCAAACAAAACAACGGCCGTGTCAGAAAGGGTGGTACAACCATTTGCATCTGTAATGATTGCCGAGTAGTTACCCGGACAAAGCGAGGATGCGGTAGTCCCGGTTTGTGCAGTAGGATCATTCCAAACCACGCTGTAGGGTACTGTTCCACCAACGATATTGGCGGTAGCGGTTCCAATGCAGGCACCGTTACAATAGGCGGAGGTGGCATTCGTGGAAGCGACCAAGGGCAACGGAGTGTTGATGGTAACTTGCTGTGCGGATGTGCATCCCAATGCATCGGTTACCGTGACCGTATAGGTTCCTGCGCATAGGTTGGTGGCAATGGGTGTGGATTGTTGATTGGGATCATTCCACACAAACGCATACGGAGGCACACCTGGATTGGCCACGGCTACTGCAACGCCGTTGCAATCATTGAAGCACTGAACAGAGGTTGAGGATACGGAAAGCGTTACCAATGGAGGAATGGTGATTACCCTGGAAATGGTTTCAACACATCCTAACGCGGAGGTGGCCACCAGGGTGACCGTATAGTTACCTGGGCCTGGAAACTGGTGTGTTGGATCGGAAGTGTTAACCAATGGGCTTCCATCACCGAAATTCCATGACCATTGTGTTGTTACGCCGCTAGCGCTGTTGGAGGAGTCATTAAAGGATATCGAATAGGAGCAAGAGGCTTGGTTGAATGCAAAGTCCACAACATAATCAGGTAATATGGTGACGGTTCCGATCGTTGTGTCGGTGCATCCGGGATTAAATGTGGAAAAGGCTACCAGGGAAACCGTATAGGTACCGGTATCCGGATAAGTATAAGACGGATTCAGCGAGATGGAGGTGTCCGCAG
The DNA here is from genome assembly GCA_049431185.1 of Bacteroidia bacterium. Lineage (GTDB taxonomy): Bacteria > Bacteroidota > Bacteroidia > AKYH767-A > OLB10 > JALRAP01. The sequence continues at coordinate 3,132 of JBMTLM010000076.1, forward strand.
TGGTGGTGGTGTCACCAAAGTTCCATAGATAACTCGAGGCGCCAAAGCTGTTGTTTGAAAATTGCACCGTATTGCTGCCACAGGTGAGCACCGGGGTTTGAAGCGCAGCCACAACCAGGGACGGACAAGCCACTACATTGAGTTGGTAGTCTCGGCGCGTGGTGCTCAATAAAACCCCATTGCGATATTCTTTGCAACAGATACCAATTACGAACTGTCCGATGGTATTGGGAGTGGCGGTCAGCTCTCCTGTGAATGCATCGATGGTTAATGGAGTTCCACCGAGTAGATTACCCAGATTGAATGGATTCTGATAGGTTACTTGATTGTAGGGTGGGGGGAAATTCTGTGGGAGTGGCTGTGGATTTTGTTGTGATGCTCCTTCAAAGGGCGTACAGATTTCATAAACAAGAGAGTCGCCATCAATGTCTGTTGCTGAATGATCGAACACAAATGGAAGACCGGAACAAATGAAAGGAGGCGGCAGGGCGTTGAAAACAGGATTACTGTTGGGAATGGGGTTTTCTGGAATGGTTGCATAGAAGGTGGCACCGGTGCTTAACGGGCTCACGATATTCAAGATGGTTTGATTGCGGCAACACCTTTGGTAAGTGAGCTGGTACCCTCCAGGAATAGGGGGTAGGGTTACGTTGATCCGATAGTTTGCCACCCGGTAACATACAGTGGTGGGTGGGATGAAACAGGGTGAGTTGATGATGGGTGGTACGGTTGCCGAGTCACCGTTGGTAAATAGATTCAGGGTGGTCACCAAGTTATTGTTGGCATCCCATACGCCTACATAGGCGGGCTCATCAAAAGGAGGAACACCGTAAAAGCAGTCACGATAAACGGTGAGTCTGATTTCATATTCATTATTGCCCAGGTATTCATAGTACAATTCCCCGCCTACGATATGCGTACCCTGAGCAATACAAGCCCATGAAACCAGAATGGCGCATAATACGGATCTGAAAACCTTCTTGGACATTGTTGCCAATTTACATAAAGAAATTGATTCCTATCGGACTTTAACTTCCAACAGCCTTTGATTACCAATGAAGCCCTCAAGTAAATCTCCGGCCTTCACAGGTCCAACCCCTTTAGGTGTTCCAGTGAAGATCAGGTCTCCGATTTTCAGAGTGAAGTATTGGGAAACAAATGAAATGATGCGATCGATACTGAAAATCATCTCCGAGCTTTTACCATGTTGTACCATAGCCCCGTTTTTCAGCAAGTGGAACGGAATGGCACCTTCTTCCAATGCCGATTCTTTGGAAATGAATGACCCAAAGGGAGCCGATCCGTCAAAGGCCTTGGCCAACTCCCATGGTAGCCCCTTTGATTTCAACTCCGATTGGATATCCCTCGCCGTAAAATCGATGCCGATGGTCAATTCATCATAATAGCGATGGGCGAATTTCTCCTCGATGTTTTTTCCCGTTTTATTGATGCGCACAACAATTTCAGCTTCGTGATGCACGTCTTTTGAAAAATCAGGAATGAAAAAAGGGAGTTTGCCTACCAACGGAGCCGTATCTGGTTTCATGAAAATGACCGGTTGGTCGTTGACCGGGTTGTTCAGCTCTTTGGCATGCTCGGCATAGTTTCTGCCAACACAAATGATTTTCATGCTAATTTCTTATTTTGAATTTCAGATCCGAGAATTTTTTGATGCCCATTACATAATGCTGCCAAACCAGGCTGCCTACCAAAACCGTTTCATGTATTTTTTTTTCACCGGAGGCACGGACCAGTTTCCCCGTGATGATTCGGTAGTAGAATGAGAAGTGCGCTTTGATTACTGCCATACAGTCTTTGAAGTGTCCTTCCGTGATGAATTTAATTCCCGCCACGCCATCCAAAATCAATCGCAGGAATATGACCCATGGTAGCTGAGTGGCCGGTAAGTTTTTCCATAACATCGACAAATTATTACGGAAATTCAAAAATGTTTTTCGGGCATTGTTCTTGGGTAAGGTTGCTCCTCCAACGTGATACACGGTGGATGAGGGAATACATTGAATGGAATATCCCAAATTGCGAATACGCCAACACAAGTCAATCTCCTCCATGTGGGCAAAGAAATCGCCATCGAATCCGTTTGCCTTTCTGAAAACGTCCGCACGTACCATCAGGCAGGCACCCGAAGCCCAAAATATCTCACAGGCTTGATCGTATTGTCCGTGGTCCAGCTCCAATGTTCCGAATATCCGACCCCGGCAAAAGGGATAACCAAGTACATCGATGAATCCGCCGGCGGCTCCGCTGTATTCGAAACGTGTCTTTTCCTTTTCCCATAAAATCTTCGGCTGGCATGCACCTAACTGCGGATTCGAATCCATCGCCGATACAAGCGGTTCAAGCCATCCCGGTGTAACCTCCACATCGGAATTCAATAACAGGTAATAGGAGGCTTCCAGGCCATTGAGTGCTTGATTGTAGCCCTCGGCAAATCCAAGGTTTGAACCGTTTTGTATGATTTCAATTGAGTCGTATTTCTCCTGTAGCCAATCCGTAGATTGATCGCTGGAGGCATTGTCTGCGACAATCAGTTTTGCATTTTCATTTAAAGTGGGCAGCAATGAAGGTAGAAACCGTTCCATCAGTTTCCTGCCATTCCAATTCAGTATGACTACCGCTGTTTTGATAACGTTTCAGGGGGATTTGGTTTACCTCGGATTGATGAAGTTTTCCTTGGCCTTGTTGCCGTAGTAATCACCCTTGTATTCCAAATCATAGTCACGTGACTGGGTGTTCCGTTTTTGCAATAGAACCTCCCATTGGTTGTTAAAAGGTTCACCGAGCGCGTCTGAATGTAACAAGGTGAAGTCGTTGGTGACCAGGTCTGGGTTGTAAAAAACGAATTTACGATTGCTTTGGTTGTTGAGTTTATAATAATGCCAGATTTCGTAAGGGTAGGCGCTTGGTTCAGTGTAGTTGCGGCTGATGGTGTTGGGCGCTCCGTACTGCAGATAAACGCGTCCCCTTTCAGTGGCATATCCCCGGGTGATTTTGGTGCCGAATTCCGCATTGACCTTTTCCACTTCGGTGCGATAGGCAATCCATGCACTTTCCGGGCTTACCGGGCTTCTACGCAACCAAAAGTCGTAAAAGAACTTTTGCATCAAAGGCAGATCAGATAACTTCAGTTGATTGTCGATGAATATGCTTTCAATGTTACTGGCGATAGGTATGAGTGACATGATGTGGTCTGCAAGGATGACCTTCTGTGTATACATGGACGCAAAAGTGTTAGAGACATCCATTTTGGAAAAGTCTCCTCCATCGGGTAAGGCCAAGCGATTGCTTCTTTGGAAGAACACCGATTTGGTGGCCAACAGGTCATTCTGGCTGTTCCTGACTTCTAGCACCAAGTTGTAATTTCCAGAGGGTAAGTCACCGATGGGAATTTCGCGCATGAGTACGTTTACGGGGGAAGACGACTGTCTTGCAAACCCACTCAGGTTATCCAATTTTCGTTTTGATTCATCACTCTGAATATGGAATGAAACCAAATAGGGGGCCTCTCCCAGTACCTTGTTCGAATTGTAGATCTCCGAATAAAATCTAAGTTTTTGAATGGATTGCGGATAAAAGTTGTCCGCGAATGGAACCACATCGTAACCGCTTTTTGTAATGACAGAAGGGTTTACGGTGGGGCTGAACTGATCCACCAATTGTATGTCGGAAATGGCCAGGATGTTATCGTAGTATTCTATTTTGATACGGTCGTTGATGGTGGCCGATTTCGCCCCTCGGTTTTTATCGGTCACCTTTAGCTCAAGTTGATAGTTGCCATTGGGCAATTGGATGCGTTGTTGGTCTAAGAAATTGAAATCGGTGTTATTGGTGTCTGCCACTTCAGGGCTCAAAAGGTTATACCGGTCGTTGTGCACTACATTGCCTGTTTCATTTTTAATGGTGGACATGATTTCAATCGATGCCTGAAATTTACCAGTAGCAATGGGTACATACATGACGCTTCCCCCGTTAACCGACAGGTAGGTTTCCACATACGGCCCTTGCTCGGGTGAATAAAACGTGCGATGTGTGAAAACAGCTTGCAAACCTTGACCAAACGATGTGGCACAAGTGCTAAGCAGCATAAAGGCAAGGAAATGGATTCTTTTCATGTATTTGATTTTAATGGGTAAAATCACTTTGTAAAGATAACAAGCCCGCTATCGCCTTGCGTGTGTTTTTTGCAAAGAAAAAGGCTGTCGGATACCGACAGCCTTTTTGGTAATCAATTGATATACAAATCAATAATTCGCTATCGCAAAATTTACTGCTGCGTGGGCGTTCAGATTCCCGTAGCCTTTGGATGAATTGCGATTCGGATAGTTCTGGGAGGTAGAGGTCAGGCAATTTAATACCTGGGCTCTGGACATCCTGGGTTTGGCACTCCATACCAAAGCGGCAATACCGGCAGCGGTTGCGGTGGCGCAACTGCTACCGCCGATGTAATTAG
>JBMTLM010000077.1:0-7567 GCA_049431185.1 Bacteroidia bacterium
TGGGGACCGTCACCAACGCTGTAACGGGTTTGCCGATCTTGAATGCCGATGCCCGTATCTTAACCACCACGTCCAACGATTCAACAGATATCCTGGGCGACTATCGTACCGGTTATCCCACCGCTGGCACCTTTAGCGTAGAGTTTTCGGCTGCCGGTTATGTCCCCAAAATCATCAACAATGTGGTTTTGACCAATGGTAACCTGACGGTTTTGAATGTTGCCCTGGATCCTTTAGTCGGGTTGTCTGAACTAGAGAGCAATCCTATCCAAATTGCGCCCAATCCATCCAACGGCGTGTTTCACATTTCAGTGGATGGATTCCCAGGCGGAGCAACGGCCGAGGCCCAGGTGTTGGATATGAAAGGCCAGGTATGCCTGACCACCAATATGCAACCTGGTGGTAAGTTGACACTGGATTTAACTCAATGGTCTTCCGGTTTGTATTCGGTGTTGATCCGCGGTGAGAGGTTTTCTCTTGAACCTGTGCGATTGGTAAAATATTGATGGGTCACATGACACAAGGCATCTCTTCCGTTGCATTGTTGATCATCGCCAACTGTTTTATGACCCTGGCATGGTATGGGCATTTGCAGTTTTATAAAATACCTGCATTGGCCAAATGGGGTGTCGTAGGCGTTATTTTGATCAGTTGGGGCATCGCGTTGTTCGAGTATTGCTTTCAAGTGCCTGCCAACAGGATCGGCTATGCGGGTAATGGAGGGCCGTTCAGTTTGTTTCAATTGAAGATGATCCAGGAGGTGGTTTCGCTGGTGGTGTTTGTTGCGTTTGCCGTGCTGGTATTCAAAACGGAAAAATTGGCTTGGAATCATTTGGTAGGATTTGTGTTCCTGGTAATGGCCGTGTTCTTCGTGTTTAAAAAATGGTAATGATGTTTAATCCCTTTCATTAGTCAATTGTCGTTAACCTCAAACTTTCGCCCATGTCATTGCTCTTTCTTGTTACGCTAATACTCATTGGCATCATATTGTTGGTGCTGGAAATCTTGATGCTGCCCGGTTTGTTGGCCGGAATAGCAGGCGTGGTGCTGATCATGCTTTCGTTGGCTTGGGTATATGTGGATCACGGTAGTTTTATGGGCAACATTTTTTTTGCCTCTACCTTGGTGGTCACATTTGCCGCCGTTTATGGTTCATTGAAGAGCAAGGCGTGGACCCGTTTCGGATTGAAAGATACCTTGGATGGTCGCGTCAATGAATTTGCTGACGCACAAATCAACATAGGGGACCAAGGCATTTGCATTTCCGCCCTGCGCCCCTCGGGCATCGTCGAGATAAACGGACACCGCATCGAGGCGGCTGCCAACGGCCTCATCTTGGATGCCGGAACCGCCGTGGAAGTCACGGAGGTATTGGCAGGTAAAGTGATGGTAAGGGAAGTCACAAAGGCATAGGGTCACTATCATCATCTTCCGCCATCTGCCACCGCTTCCCGCTACTTTTTTAATATTCTATCAGTACTTTTACAACCAATTCAATTCACATTCTGTCCATCATAAATTCCCATCCCCATGGCTCTACCATTCTTACTATTAATCGTTGTCGCAGCGGTCATCGTTTTTTTCCTATTCATGTATTTTGTGCCGGTCAACCTGTGGATCACCGCAGTGTTTTCGGGTGTGAAGATCAGTATCCTGGATCTGATACTCATGCGTTTGCGTAAGGTGCCACCTAGTATCGTGGTCAATGCCTTGATCAACGGTACCAAAGCGGGTTTGAGCATCACGGCCAATGAAATTGAGACGCACTATCTGGCCGGCGGAAATGTGTTCAATGTCATCAAGGCGTTGATCTCCGCCGACAAGGCCAATATCCCACTGACCTTCAAGACCGCAACGGCCATCGATTTGGCTGGTCGTGATGTGTTTGACGCCGTACAGTTGTCGGTGAATCCCCGAGTGATTGATACGCCTCCGGTATCTGCGATGGCCAAAAACGGTATTCAGTTGTTGGTGAAAGCCCGTGTGACCGTTCGTGCCAATATCAACCAGTTGGTAGGTGGAGCAGGCGAGGAAACCGTGTTAGCCAGGGTAGGCGAGGGTATTGTAACCAACATTGGTTCTGCACATGATCACAAATCAGTGCTCGAGAATCCCGATCAAATCTCTAAAACCGTATTGTCGAAAGGACTGGATGCCGGTACCGCCTTTGAAATTTTGTCCATCGATATTGCTGATATCGACGTAGGTGAAAATATCGGTGCCAAGCTGCAAACCGAACAGGCCAGTGCCGATTTGAAAGTGGCTCAAGCCAAAGCGGAAGAGCGACGTGCATTGGCCGTGGCCCAAGAGCAGGAAATGAAAGCCAAAGCCCAAGAGGCCCGTGCCAAGGTGATTGAAGCCGAAGCACAAGTGCCACAAGCCATGGCTGAGGCATTCCGCACCGGCAATTTGGGTATCATGGATTACTATCGGATGAAGAATTTGCAAGCCGATACGGTTATGCGTGAATCCATTGCCAAACCCGGCGCGCCGCCCACCAAAAAGGACTAAAAACTGACTTAGGTCATATTTTATTGTGATGAAAATCAGGTTTTTAGAAACTTTTAGCCGTTAATCGCCTGAATTTTAGGAACCCTGAAACCAAAAGTCCGTAGAAGGTTTTGAACCATGCTGACTTTTGTATGAGGATAGCCTTACCATTCATCAATAAGTTTACGCCATATGTACGCCATCGCCTTCTGGGTATGATGGCTGTTGGTGGATTGTTGGTGTGTTTGGGAGGCCAGTTAACTCATGCCGCGTGTGTATCTTCCTTTACCTTGAATTGGTCGGATGCCAGTACGTATTCCGTTACCTGTGGTACGGTGATTCCATCCGGTTGGAAAGTGTCTAATGAGCGATGCACGTATAGCTCTCCCAATTTAGGTGTTGGCGTAACGGCGGATGGAAGCAGCCGACAGGTTGATTTGGTTCTACGCATCAATCAGAGTGGAAATTTGGATGCTGATGACTCAGCCAAGGTTCGGATTTTTGTGAACGGATCGATTTACTCTACTACTTTGTTTGTAGGTAACAATTCCAATGCGGTATTTTCCATCAGTCCGTCGCTATGGGTGCCATCTGGTGGTTCTTACCAAGTGGAAATTGAATTGTACACCAATGCATCCAACGAGTTCTGGACCATCAAAAGCGGCGACTTTACCACATGCGTAGTGGAGCCAACGCCCTTACCGGTCTCCTTGGTGGATTACGGTGTACGGGAAGAAATCTCAGGAGAAGCCACGGTCTCATGGGTAACACAATCGGAACGCATCAACGACTACTTCACCGTAGAACGCTCACAAGATGGTGACGTATTTGAGGTGTTGGCCAAAGTGGATGGCGCGGGAAACTCGAACGAAATCAGGTATTATCAGCACCAGGATACCGAGCCACTGCCGGGTCTGTCTTATTACCGGTTGAGCCAAACCGACTACGACGGCACAGTGACTGTTTGCGGTTTGTTGTCTTTCCGTTTGGAGCACCATCAAGCCCAGATCCCGGTGATTGCACTTCGCAACAATCCTTTCAAAGACCAGGTTTCCATCGCCTTGAACACCGAAACCGCTTCGCGGGTATTCATCCGGCTGTTATCCTCCTCCGGAGAAGAGTCTTTCAAAACGGAGTTTCCCGTACAATCTTCCCGCGAATTTTTAGATGTCGCCGTTCCGGGCAATTTGAATCCCGGCATCTACACCCTCTTAGTGGTAACCGACTCAGGAGAGCAGTTGGTGACGAAGGCGGTGAGGAAGTAGGGGGGGAGCAACCCAATGTAAATTAAACATTGGGTTTTATCACATTGAATTGCTGATTGGGTAATGCAATTGGTTTATTGAATAAATCAATTGTGAATTATATGTGCCTATTTTAAATATTGCAACATTTCCTCGTTGGTAAAACAGATTTCTGTTTCTCCACCGCATAAGCTGGTTTCCGCAAATTGAAAACAGCACTGGTTCTGGTCAACAAAAAACTTTAAATCATTTAACCGTATTGGCAGCTTAACACTTTGCTTAACCATGCCACATGGGTCCAATTCATCAGGGTTTTTTAATATTTCATTTATTTTATTTGAGATTATTTTGAGCAATGCATCCTGTTTTGAGTTAAAGCACTCTTCCAGATTGACCGGTGCATAAGTGTTATTGCTCTTTAAGTAATAACTGAATTTTGTGTCGTATTCAAAATCATGACCTTCTTCCGCGTCCGGATTGATGAGGGTGCTATGAGCGTATATTTTAACATTACCGATTTCCATGATTTCATCTGGAACCCGTGGTTGAACCATTCCGTAGTCATCATTGATGAGTTTTTGTTCTATCAAGAACATTTCATAAAACTGATTTGTCTCATTCAATTTGTTTTTATAGTAAGCCAACGAATCAACCGGGTTTTGTGGAGCAGGATTGCTTTCAATCGATTTAGTTCCGCAGCTGGATAGGGTGATCGATGACACCAGCGCTGCAATCAAAAAACACATTGGATTTTTCATGGGTTTGTCGGTTTGTTGGGTTTAATACAACGGTTTAAAGTCTCATAGGTGAATTTATAAATACACCTAAAAATCTAATGTATTAAAAATAGAAAAAAATGTTTAAATGCGTCCTCCTGAAGAAAAATATGAGCTCCATGGAATGCCTAATTGTAAAAGCATTAGCTCCTTTGTTTAAATATAATAAGTTAGAAAATAGCCGCACTTTGAGTTCTATAACTGACAGTCCCTTACAGATTATTACATGATCAATATGATCGGAATCCCTGTTGGTTTAACGAGGCGGTAGGGGGTGCTTTGAAATATTCGACATGGAATGCTAATTCGATGGGTAACTGCGATTAACTGGTTTTCGTTATCAATAAAGAAATCCAAACATCCATAACGGTATTTCCTTGTTATTGGGAAATTCTAAATCGTCTTTAACAATCCAGGCGTTTTGGGTGTCTTTTATTTGTGCACCCGATTTGCTTCTACCTCCAATTTCGAATGTAAACTTGTTGTCGACTAGGAAATCTCCGTTTTTTGGGGCATGAACCCTGCCTAAGGCAGACAAATGGGATAAGAAGAATGTTTCCCTCAGATTTCCTCTTTCAACCTGGTCTTCCGCTAAAGCATACAGGAGGTTGGTGTTGTTCAGGTAAATTTTTTCTGGCTTTTGTAATACGGCTGTGCTGTATCCGGCAGGTCGCAGCAGGGATATCAATTTTGCTTGCTCTAAATAATGAAGGTAGTTGTTCAGTGAATTTCTGTGAATGCCTGTTTTTGCGGAAATAGATGCTAGGTTAGGTTTGAAGGGAACTTGTTGCGCAATGACATAAAGAAGCTGAAGCATCTTTTTTGCATTTCGAATATCAAAGTCTTTTAACTCAGCCATATCGTATTCGATGATGGTTCGAATCAATTGGTTGATTTTGATGTGTACGGATGCATCGCCTTCCATCACGAATGGATAATAACCATTGGTCAGATACCCATTCAAATGCTCCAAAGGTCTGAACGATTGTGGAAGTGTGCCTCTGATAGCTGCAGGATTATTCAGGATATCAGATAGCCTAATGACCGGTAAAGCCCACCCGAATTTTAAGTTGAGATACTCCCTATACGATAAACCTGGCATTTCATACATCACAGCTCTCCTACTTAAATCTCCTTGCTGTCGGCTGATGTCGATAATGGATGATCCTGTAAATACGATTTTCAAGTCCTTGAAAACATCGTAAACATTTTTCAGTTCGGTTGACCAGTTCGGATATTTATGTACCTCATCTAATACCAATATCTGCCCACCTTGTTTGTAAAACCGACTGATGGTTTCCTTGAGCCCATTGGAGGTGAAATACAAGTCATCCAAAGAAAAATAGGCAGCCTTGTTTACGGGCAAACTTTGTTCCTTCAACCACTGAAGCGATAATGTTGTCTTTCCTGTTCCTCTAGCACCTTTGATGCCAATCAAGCGGTCTTCCCACCGGATAGTGGTATAAAGATGTCTCTTAAAGCCTAGGCTTGTTCCCTGAAGTAGGTATTCGGATTGTTCAAAAAGGGTATTTATTTGCATATTTTAATGTGCGAATTTAATACATAAATGCATATTATAATGTGCAATATTGATATTTTTTGAATGATTATTTGTATAAGTGATTGAATAACAGATATGTGAATCCAATTTGATCTTTCGAAATGAGGTTGCCATTAACCGAGAATTGTCTAAAATTTGATTCAAAATCTCCGCGGTTGTTATTGCAATAACACAAAATGGTCGCATAAAAGCGACCTTTTTTTTTAGTTTGTTTTCGGGATTTTGGAAGCAAGGGATTAGCTAAAGCTGACCCCTACGGTCGGTAATGCAATACTAGCCTCCCAGCTTCGCTGGGTTTTCATTTCATCGATTCCTTTCAGTAGCAAGCTCCTGACGGCCTCTCTGAAATGAAAAATCCCCCGCTTTTGCGGGGGATGGCTTGTCTCATACTGGCGGACCCGTAGGGATTCGAACCCCAAACCTTCTGATCCGTAGTCAGATGCTCTATCCAGTTGAGCTACGGGTCCGTTGCTATATTATTTAGAGGCGCAAAAATAAGCTTTTTTAGGTCAGAAATGGGAAAAATTGAAACGTAGGGTTTTGTGCATTTCAAATGCCTGTCCAATTGAACTCCTTTTTCAATGAAAGGCCACCTCAGGGTAATCACGCAATTCATATTCGCCTGAATTACCTTACCTCTTTAAAAGGTTATCAAAAGAAGTTATGAGTATTTTGAATGAATCTTAAATAATTGAAATTCAATTATTAGTATTTCAAAAAATCCATTTATTGTTAATAAGTTTGCCTTGAGCTAAGTGATTGATTATCTTTGGTCCGATTTAAATGATTGCTCTCCTTTGAATAGCTTAACAGGATCATCATCTAAATTCAGAACGATTTAAGGTCTGATTGTTTGGCAAGTTCTGGACATAATAATTTGACCCATGTTCAAAACACTCATATTTCAAAAATTGATTTGCCGGTTTTGCTTGGTAGCCGCCTTCTTGTTGTGCTATGCTCATTCTGAAGGTCAGCAGTTGTCATCAATACCTACTGAAGGCAAGTGTAATATTAAATGGGTTAAGGACTTTAAATACCCGGGTGCTGGCACGCTTTGGAAACTGTCATACCAAATGCTACAATGCAAAAGCCACGATCACTCAAACGAACATCAAACTTTAATCAGCGCTCCGAATCCTGTATTGACTTTTCATCTGCCCGATGGTCAAACTGATTTTGAATTCAGTTTGATAGCCATTTCCACCAAACAAGTTGATGAAATCACGCTAAACGGAATTGAGGTATTTATCAATATCAATGGTGACCAAAAGGCCGTAAAACCCATCGTTTCACAGAATAAATTAATGGTTTCCCTCACAGATTATGTAGGAGCATCAGTTTCCATCAGTTTGAGGGTAACAGATCCTTACCAGTTTAAAGAATTCGGCATCTTGGTTCCATGAGACAGAACGCTTACATCGTGATTTTTTGCTGCCTGTTGAATCTTATGTTCATCAACCATTCGCATGCGCAAAACTGCATCACTCCTGGTACAT
>JBMTLM010000078.1:0-7548 GCA_049431185.1 Bacteroidia bacterium
GAAGATATTGCTCGTCCCTTATCTAGCATTTTCGCAGCCGAAGGACAGGATATAGGTCATGCATATGTTTTGATGGATGAACATACCCGTTTACATTGTTTTGATCGGTTATCGCAGATACAGGGGGTGATGTTCAAGCCAATTGTCATCGGAGCCGGTGAACAATACAAGCACATGGAAACGGTTTCGTATGTCTGTGATATGTTGCTTGATAAGAATGTGGGCCGCAATGATATATTGATTAACCTCGGTGGAGGCGTGGTGTGTGACATAGGCGGATTTGTGGCATCTATTTACAAGCGTGGTATTCGCTTCATCAACATGCCTACATCTTTGCTGGCCATGACTGATGCGGCCATTGGTGGTAAAACCGGTGTCGATATGTCGGGTTATAAAAACATGGTGGGCACTTTCGCCAAACCTGAAACGGTTATCGTTGACCTGAACTTCCTTCGTTCATTGCCTGAGAGCGAATGGCGCAATGGAATGGTGGAAACCATCAAGCATGCATTGATTGGTGATGCGAAGCTGTGGGAAAAGATTATTAGGGCAGACCAATCGCTTTCATACGATCAAAGATGTGAAATGCAATCTTGGGAGCTGGTATGTCAATCCATTGCCGTAAAGGCATCGATTGTCAAAATGGATCCATATGAGAAAAGCATCCGTCGTTACCTCAACTTAGGGCATACGGTGGGTCATGCATTGGAGTCCTGGCATTTGTTGCATGATGATCGCATTATTCCGCATGGGGAAGCCGTTGCCATCGGTTTGGTTTGTGAATCCCTCATCTCTCAAAAAATATGTGGCCTGGATATGGAAACCGTCATTCAAATAAAGGCAGTGGTGAAACAACTTTTTCCCAACGCCACCATTAACCCTGCGTCCTTGAACTTTTTGTTGTCGGCGATGAAGAAAGACAAGAAGTCTGTCAATGGCTACATACCATGTGTGGTTTTGCACGAAATCGGCAAGGTCGATTTTATGCAGGAGGTTGATCCGGATTTGTTTTTGGAATCATTCGAATATTTTAATCATTTCTGATGTCTACCCGGGTTATATTCAATGCCGAATCCTTGCAACAAGTAAGGATCCCCTTTACGGCTTCCAAAAGCATCAGTAATCGTGCACTGGTCATTTCCTATTTAGGCGGGCTGAATGATGTCATCAGTCAACTTTCGGATGCTGATGATACATTGGCCTTGCAGCAGGCTTTGTCATCCAACGATTCAACGATCAATGTCGGCGAAGGAGGTACAACGGCTCGGTTCTTGATGGCCGCTTGTTGTGCACTCAACCGGGAGGTGATTTTAGAGGCGGCAGATTCATTGAAAAACCGTCCTATGGCTGGTCTTGTGGAAGCCCTGAATGCCTTGGGCGCAAAAATCACGTATGTTGAGAAGGAAGGATTTCTTCCTGTACGCATCAGTAAATCCAATATGCATGGTGGCGAGGTTCACGTAAATGCTGGCGTAAGTAGCCAATTCATCAGTGCATTGATGATGATTGGGCCTCTTTTGGAGAGTGGTTTGACCATACATTTGGAGGGCGAAACGGTTTCGGTGCCTTATATCAATATGACCGCCGATATCATGAGGCATTACGGTTCAAATGTGGTTTTGCAAAGCAACCAAATCATGGTTGCTCAAGGGAAATATTTGTCAAAGCCTTTTGAGGTTGAGGCTGATTGGTCTGGAACTTCCTATTGGTTTGAGGCCGCAGCACTGATGCCTGGATCCAGTATCTTTCTCGAGGGCGTTAAGCCGAGTACCTTGCAAGGTGACATGGCCATTTTGAAAATCATGGAGCCATTAGGAGTTTCCAGCAGGTTTTTAGAGGAAGGTTTGCTCTTGCAAGGAAGTGGGAAGCCATTGGTCGATTATTTTTTGCACGATTTCACCGATTGTCCTGATCTGGCTCCTGCAGTTGCCGTAGCGTGTGCCGGCTTAAACATCACCGCTGATCTCACCGGGCTCAAGAATTTACGATTGAAGGAATGTGACCGTGCATTGGCGCTACAGCGCGGATTATATGATTTAGGAGTGAATACTGATTTCTGTGGTGGATCAAAATTCAAAGTATATCCCGGTCGTGGCCCTCAACCTACCAATCGTATTATTCGCACTTTTGATGATCATCGCATCATCATGGCTTTTAGCATGATGGCATTGAAAACCGATTACATTGATTTGGATCACTCTAATGGTGTATCAAAATCCTATCCAGGTTTCTTCTCCGACTTGTTTGATTGCGGATTTGAATTCCAGTATTTTTAAAAACGAATCACAGGTCGGCTAACACCATTTTAGCTGCTTTTTCACCCACCAGGGCACCAATTGCGATGCCCATGCCACCCATACGCACGGCACAATAGGTGTTTTGCCCAGTTTTCTGGATGATGGGCGATTTGGATCCACCCATTCCCATGATGCCACTCCATCGCATTTCTACTGAAAATTCCGTGTTGGGTATGATCACATCCTTCAGTAAGGACTCCAATCGGTTTTGAACTTTTTCAGTCAGTCCGAATGAGGTGGTATGCTCGGCCTCAAAATCCAAATTCCTGGCGCCGCCAAAAAGGATTCGGTCGCCTATGTTGCGAAAATAATAGTAGCCCAGATCGTAATGGAAGATGCCCTTGAATTTAAGATTGGGAATGGGTGAGGTCACCAATACTTGTGCTCGTGCGGGTTCGACATCCAATTCTTTGAGAAACGATTTTGCAAAGCCATTCGTCGCAATTAAGGTTTTTCGGGGTTTCAATACCAAGCCGTTTTCACAAAGGATTTCACAATGGTCGCTTTGGTCTTCGATTCGCTGTATTGATAGTCCGTTTAGAATGATTACTCCTACCTCCGATGCTTTACGAATCAGAGAAAGCATCATCCTACCTGTATCGATTTGTCCCTCCAACGGATTTGCAATTATTGACTTGACTCCATTGAAACCAAAATCCTTGATTGAACCATTTTGAACTCTATAGGTATTGGGGTGGCCTGTGATGTCCGACATGACGGCATTTATACGATCCATGTTTGTTAAACAATCATGCAGTATGGCGTCATCATTTCCGGAAAAAAGTTCAAATCCACCATGTTGTTCATACCCGATAGCTTCGTCACCCAACAGGTTTCTGAGTTTTTGCAAACCCATCCATCTGCGTTGAACCCGGGCGAACACCTCTTGTTCGGGCTCATGGTTCATGTCGTCAAGAAGTTCAGATATGCTCCCAAAACAGGCAAACCCTGCATTACGGGTGCTGGCGCCGTAAGGTAGGAACCCCCTGTCAACCACAGTGACTCGCATGGACGGTTCTAATATTTTCATGTGGATGGCACTGCAAAGGCCTACAATGCCGCTACCAACTACGCAAACATCTATGCCGTTTATAACGGATTCTCGTTCCCAAAAAGACATGGTGTACATGGCTCCAAATTAGTGAAAACGGACCGAAAGGGGTTAGTTTTGAGAGTTAAGGATATATTTGCAGAGGATTCCAAATCATGTCCTCACATTTAAACTACGATTACGTCATCATCGGAGCAGGTGCAGCTGGTTTGCACTTGGCCATGGCGTTTGCCCAAGATCGAGGTTTTTTAGACAAGCGAATACTCATTTTGGATCCCGATGATAAACAGAAGAACGATCGCACATGGTGTTTTTGGGAGGAAGGTGTTGGAAAATGGGACCCTATTGTTTTTAAGAAATGGAGTAATGGAAGATATGATTGCAAGAATTTCGGCTTGGAACTTGATATGGCTGATTACGAATATAAAATGGTTCGGGCAATTGACTTTTATCAATTTGCCAGGAATATCATTGGCATGTCTTCCAATTTCGAATGGCGGCAAGATGCGGTTGAATCGGTGAAGCACGATGGTGAGGTGAGGGTCCGCTGTGCTGGTGGATTGGAGATTGCTTGTGGGCATGTCTTTGATAGTCGAATTCCCACCTCCTTTAAAACTCAAAATGACGGTTATACCCGTATTCAACAACACTTTCTTGGTTGGATGGTAAAAACCCCTAAGCCTGTATTTGATCCGGCTTCATTCACGATGATGGATACCCGTGTGGTACATGAATCCACCACCTGTTTTACCTACGTGCTACCTTGGTCACCGCATGAGGCATTGGTAGAGTTCACTTTGTTCACACCCGAATTAATCAACCATCAAGATTACGAAGCGGCATTGAGGCGCTACATGAGAGATGTTTTAAATGTGGATGATTATGCCATCACGGATACGGAGTACGGAGTGATTCCTATGAGTGATTTTCCGTTTCAAAGATACCATACCGATTATTGTACCATGATTGGAACCGCTGGTGGATGGGTGAAGCCTGCTACCGGATATTCATTCAAAAATGCTGAGCGATTCTCCCGAAAGATACTTCAAAACATCACTGAAGGACGAAAGCCATCCTATCGACTATTATCCTCTAGGCATCGACGATATGATGTGCTATTGTTGGATATTTTCAATGCACACAACGAATTAGGTAATGGCATCTTTGAGCAATTGTATGCTCAAAATGAAGCTTCACAGATTTTCTCTTTTTTGGATGAGACCACCACTTTAAAGGAGGATCTACAAATTATTGCTTCATTGAAACCGATGCCTTTTGTCAGGGCATTGGCTAGGCAATGGCGTAAGTGGTTGTAGGTAACTAGATCAGAATGCCAGCGATGCTCGCAGATAAATAGGAGGCCAACGTACCACAAAAAAGCGCTTTCAGACCTAATTTCGCCAAGTCAGTCCTTCTCTCAGGGGCTAATGCTCCAATGCCACCAATTTGCATGCCTACACTGGCAAAATTCGCAAAACCACAAATGGCAATAGATACAATCAGCAGGCCTTTCTCAGTCAACACAGGAACGCTTTTACTAGCCAGGTTTTGAAACGCTACGAACTCGTTGATGGTGAGTTTTTGGCCCAATAACGTAGCCACATTCGCGACGTCTCCTGAGGGCACACCCATGGCCCAAGCCATCGGATAGAATAGTTTACCGAAGATCCAATTCAGACTTAGATTGAACGTGGGATCAAAAACATGTGCTGCCTTGAGCAGCATCCAGTCAATCATGGTGATTAAGGCGATGAAACCAATCAGCATTGCTATTACATTCATTGCAATCTTGAATCCGTCGCTGGCACCATGTGATATGGCATCCACCATGTTCACGTATGGACTTTTCACTTCCAACTTCACATTACCCATGGTTTGGCTTTCCATGGTTTCCGGAAAAACAATTTTCGAAATCACCAATGCGCCTGGTGCGGCCATTAAGCTGGCTGCAATCAATTTAGGTGCAAGATCCAAACCTGCAGCAGCACCCATATTTACATACACTACCAAGATGCCGCCTGCGATACAGGCCAAACTTCCACTCATGCTCGCCAATAACTCACTTTTAGTCATGCCCGACAAATATGGGCGTATCATGACCTGGGCTTCCACTTGTCCAACGAATGCACTCGCTACATTACTCAATGCTTCAGCGCCACTCACACGCATGATGTAATTCATGGATTTGGCAATAACCGACACGATTCTTTGCATAATCCGAAAATGATAAAGTATAGCCACCAAAATGCATACAAGTATGATTGTGGCAGTAATATTGAAAGCAAAGACGAAACCACCATTGGCGAAGTTGCCGATGGTGCCATCAAACTGCTGAGCGGCTATGCCCCCATACACAAAGGATACCCCTTGACGAGCGAACACCTCTATTTTCTCCATCCCATGACCGAGGAATTGGAAAAAAGAGGTGATAGGAGGAACCTTTAAAACGAGTATGGCGATGATGGCTTGCAACAACAAGCCGCTAAAAATTACCCGAGGATTGATGGCCTTTCGATTGTTACTGGCCAAAAATGCTAATCCGAGAATGACAATGATACCAATGAGTCCGGTAAATCGCTCCATGATTGATGAATTTAGGGTTGAATTTAGGAAAAGGGTTTCAATAAACCCTTCAAGCTCTCAAACAATCTATGGTGTACGGCCACGACCACTCATGTAGTAAAGGACAAATGCAGGCAGAATCGTAAGTGCCGACCATACAATTTTTACCGGCTCTTGCATCACAAAAAACACTATCATCCAGATGGATACCATCAGGAACAGAATGGGGGTAAATGGATATCCCCATGTTTTAATGGTGTTTTCATGGGTTATGCCTTTGGCTCTCAAAATAAATACACCAAGCACGGTCAGCACTGAAAAAATGGTTAATGTGAGGCTGATATATTGAATGATGGATTGGAAATCAGAGAAGATGACCAAACCGATGGAGATAAATGCTTGCAGCAAGATGGCGTTAGTGGGTGCACCGTTTACAGATTGTGTTCCCAGCCACGACAAAGCGGAATAATCTTTCCCCATTTGTTGTGTAACTCTCGGACCGGCAATAAACATGGCATTGATACCTGCCACTAGGGCGATGGCAAAAAGTCCGCCCATGGCCAAGGCCATGTTCGGTGAAAAAACCTTGTTTACCACGATATTTCCCACATCTACCACGCCTCGCATTTCATCGAAGGTGCAGGTATACATAAAGATGGCTGTCAAGGCCAAGTAGATGATGGTGACCAAGCCAGTTCCTACCAAGAGTGAGAAGGGGAGGTTTTTCTTTGGGTCTTCCATGTTTCCAACAATATAGGCGGAAGCATTCCATCCACTGTAAGCAAACAATACCCATACCAGTGATCCGGCAAATGCCATCCCCATAATGGTGCTTGCGCTTTTGTCAGTGGGCATGAAAGAGATTCCCGATGACTCGCCGTCAGATAGCAACATCAAAGGGGCGACAATGAGAATGGCGATCAACAACAGCTTCATATTGGTCATGATGTTTTGAAAAACTCCTCCTATTGTCACACCTCGAAGTTGTATGAGTGTGACCACCAATATCAATAGTATTCCAATTGACTTTCCGATCCAACCGGAGGGATCCGCATTGCCAGTCAAATGAATGGTGAGAGGACCAAGATATTTACCTGCTGCCAGTGCCAATGATGCGATGGCTGCTGCGAATCCTACGATGAGCGACACCCAACCACTCGCCAAGCCTAAGGCAGGATGGTAGATTTGACTTAAAAACGTGTATTCGCCTCCTGATTTTTGTAAAGTGGTGGCCACTTCCGCATAAGCAAATGCTCCACAAAGACAAAAAACACCACCGATAAGCCACACCATGAGTATGGAAAAAGCATCGGGTATGGCATCAGGCATCACTTGAAATCCGATGGAGGTGAATATGCCGGATCCAATCATGTTGGCAACAACCATATTGGCCGCTACCGATCGAGAGTATAGTTTTTCTGACATGTTACATCATGGGTTTGGCCAAGGCCTCTCTGATTTCTTTGAAATCATACGTGGCATTGCGCTTGCGGTTTTTTTCGTAATTGTAAATCTGGTTGAAAATTCTTCCAAACAACGGGAAAGCCAAGCTTTCATAATTATATTTCCCATCTCCGATGATTCCGTTTTCATTGGCAATGATTGAGGCCGCCAGAAAAAATTCAACGCCATTTTCAA
>JBMTLM010000079.1:0-7540 GCA_049431185.1 Bacteroidia bacterium
GGGTAGGCACGAACAACGGAATCAGTCTGATTGAGTCAAAAAATGGAATTCCAATGGTGCTTCGCCAATTCACTACTGCTACAGGCAGTCCCATCAAGGATGTGAATGCGGGTCATCAGGCGATGTATTTGGATGAAAAAGACATTCTTTGGATCGGTACCGGATCTGAGAAGTCGGGACTGGTTCGCTTTGATTTGAATGCGATACCGCAAGCCAAGACCATACCGCGGATTCAATTAACCGGATTGCGGTTAGGCGAAGCCAAAGTGAGTTGGCATTCGCTTCGGAATCTTGAAACGGTGCCTTCAACTACGGAGTTGGATCGCGACAGCATCATCAATGCCCAACAAGAAGCTCGGACCATCGGTATGGTTCTGTCGCAGGTTCAGCGCGACAGCCTTCGTAAACAATACACAGGATTGGAGTTCGATGGTATCAGACCGTTTTATCCATTACCCACCAATTTATCCCTGCCTTACCGGATGAACAGCGTGAGCTTTGATTTTGCTGCGATTGAAACCGGTGTGAATAATGCAGTGCACTACAAATACATTTTGGATGGTTATGGCGATGATTGGAGTCCGGAAACGGAAAACACTTCAGCCACTTTCGGAAACATCGACGAGGGTTCCTATGTGTTCAGGTTGAAGGCGCGCATGCCCCAAGGTGATTGGAGTGAGGAAATCGTCTATGCCTTCACGGTGCGTCCACCTTGGTATCGTACATGGTGGGCTTACCTGATTTTTGGTTTATCCATCATCATGTCATTGGTAACGTTCATCAAATGGCGGGAACGCAAGTTGCGCAAGGAGAAAGAGCGACTTGAGCACTTGGTGGCGGTGCGTACCGCCGAAGTGGTGGAGGAGAAGAAGGAGGTTGAAAGGCAGAAGAAGAGAAGCGACGACCTGTTGCTTAACATCTTGCCGGTGGAGGTGGCTGAAGAGCTTAAGGAGAAGGGAAGTGCCGATGCAAAGCAGTTCCAGCAAGTGACGGTGATGTTCACCGATTTCAAAGGATTTACCCAGTTTGCTGAAAACATATCGGCCAAGGATCTGGTGGCTGAAATCGATCATTGCTTCAAGGCCTTCGATCAAATCATCGGAAAACACGGCATCGAAAAAATCAAGACCATCGGTGATGCATATATGTGTGCCGGCGGTTTGCCCGTCGCCAATGACACCCACGCAACCGATGTGGTGAGTGCAGCCATCGAAATCCAACAATTCATGCTACAGCATGTCAGCGACCGGAAAAAGGAAAACAAACCTTTCTTTGAAATTCGGATCGGAGTACACACCGGACCAGCAGTGGCGGGAATTGTCGGTGTGAAAAAATTCGCTTACGATATCTGGGGCGATACCGTGAATATTGCCTCCAGGATGGAATCCAGTGGCGAAGTGGGCAAGGTGAATATCAGCGGGGCTGTTTACGAGCTGGTCAAAGACCGGTTCAAGTGCGAGCACCGCGGAAAAATCCCTGCAAAGAACAAAGGCGAAATCGATATGTATTTCGTGCAAAATGCATGAATGCAAGTTTCTGGACAATAAGATAAGCAACCAGTGGTCGTATGGGTTTCCAACAAATGCCTCGTTCTATTCAAGGCATTGAACCGGATTTTGAAAAAACCAGGAAACTGCATAGGAAACCTTGGTCATCCAAGGTGGATTGAAACAAAACCTCCATTCCCAATTCGCGGAAAAGCTCAACGTAATACCGCTCTTCCCTGTTGATGTCAATAATGGTTCCTATTTGCGGAATTTCCGAGTAATGCACATGCTCCTGATACGTGTTGCCGTTGCGCATAGCGGTCCTTTTTTCAATGACGAGCTCTGGATGTGATTGCAGTTTTGCTAAAAGTTGGTTTTCGTTTGCAACAACCAGGATGAACTTGCCATCCTCAAGCAGCATGGAATGTATGCGGTTGGCTGCCGCTGCCAACTCATCTGTATCGATATGCGGAAAAACGTAAACGGAAACCAAGTAATCGAATTTCGTATCCGTACGGGTTTCCAAAAATGTATGGTTGAATATCCGGGTCTTCGCCAGACCACTTTGAATGTTCCGAGATTCAAAATGTTTGAAATGGTTGGTGGCGGGCTCACACCCTTCGAGTGTGATGGCTTTATAAACGGGGGTAAGTGCATCATGCAGCATCTCAAGCAGCAAACCGGTGCCGAAACCCATATCGAACACACGCACTTCATCACCCTTTTTTCCGTTTAGGATGTGTTGGATGATGAACCGGTTGATGGTGGAGTTGATTTTGGTTTCCTCCTGGCTCAACCAGTTCAATTGTTCGTATTGATGGTATGAAAATGCTTCGTTTTTCAAGCGGATGTTTCCAGGCGAGTGCGATTGATTGCAGTCACATCGTTGGCTTGTGAAGGCAATATGCTGTTCAATGCTCTACGATCAACTTGGTTACGGAGGAGTAACCGGGCCCTGATAAGCGCACAAGGTACAGGCCGGTTGGCAGATTCGAAACGTCCACTCTTTCGACATCGGAAACTCGGCTTATGGAAAGAAGCGATCTGCCGGCGAGGTCCTGTATGTCGAGCTGCAAATTGTTGTGATTTTGTTTTAAGTCCGAACAATCCAATTGAAACCAGTTGTTTGCAGGGTTGGGATACATCGAAAATCCAACGCCGTCCGCAAGCGAGTTGATGCCAAGCGGGGTGAGCGAAACTTTGGCGATGAGGATATCGTTGCCACCGTTAGATACCAAAGGGATGGAACCCATCTGACTTGCTCCGGTGAATACTCCGGTCAGGTACACATTGCCGTCATCATCGGAAGTTACCCCGTAACCATATTCATTTCCAGATCCACCAAAACCGGAAACCGAGAGGACATTTCCTGATCCGTCATACTTCGCTACATACACATCGGCCAGGCCTGTAGCGGTGATGGTGGTGTTTTGGAAGTTGGCAACATCATGGAAAAACCCGACAGCCAGGATTTCATTGTTGGATGTATGATGTAGGTCGAGTCCTTGATCGGTGCTGCTGCCACCGGCAGTTCGCGCCCAGAGGAGGGTTCCGTTGTTGGTGAATTTTATCAGATAAGAATCCTGGTCGTACTGTCCGCCGGATGCGGCCAAGGTGGCACCGCCCATATTCAAGGTTCCGGAATAGAATCCGTTGGTTACCACATTGCCTTGCAGATCCACCATCACACCGAATCCTCTTGCAAAGTCATTTGCACCTGCATCGCCTTTCACCGCCCAAATAACATTGCCTTGGCTGGATAGTTTGGCCAGATAGGTTGCATAGAATGAGTTGCAGGTAAGTGTGGTGCCGTCAAAATCGACCACGTCGCTGAACAGCCCAGTGATGAAATAATTGTCATTGGCATCCTGGATGATTCCATAAGCCCTGTCTTCGCTGCTTCCGCCAATGCCTCGCATCCATACCAGTTGGCCGTTGGAATCGTAGTGACAGATGAGCGCATCGCGGTTTCCGTTGCTGGTCATTTGCTGCCCCGAAGCGTCAAAGGTGTTTTTGAAACTTCCTGCAATGGTTACTCCACCATCGCTTGAAATGGCCACTCGGTTACCGTAGTCGTCGAGGGTTCCGCCTCCGCTTTGTACCCAAAGGAGTGTGCCGTTTACATCGTATTTGGCCACGAACATGTCATTGCTTCCGTGGCTGATGACAATGTTGCCGTTAAAATTGCAAGTATCCTTGAACCAACCTGTAATGTAAGTATCGCCGTTTGGAGCGGTGGCTATGCCGGCACTCACATCATTGGCAACACTTCCCGCCTGGCGAACCCAATTAAGGTTGCCGCTGCTATCGTAAGAAGCCACGAAAACATCCTGTAGGCCCGTGCTGACTAAAGTTTGACCGCCGAACAGCGCTGAACCTGAAAACCATCCTGTTACATAAATGTTTCCAAGCGAGTCGTTGCTGATGTCATATCCCTGGTCTGATCCGGTGTTACCAGTGCCGATGGCCCACGATACGTTCTGGGCTTTTACTGGCATGTATAGGGTGCTGAAAATGGTGAAGAGAACCAGTAGTTTTTTTTTCATTTGGATCGGTTGCGAAATTATTTGAATGGGTGCTTGCAAAATGTTTACGAGAATTAAAGCTGGAATCAACAATGAAAGTCCTTTTTCTATATGCCCATGCAAGTTTAGGCAATTGACAAGCAGCACTAGCCAGATATTGTTACCACAAATGTGCTACATGCTCAATTTCTTTTATTCCATGTTCGGATGGCCAATTCATCTCGATTTGTACAGCATCGTTTGAATACGAATGATTGATTTCAAGAAAGTTATCAAAAGCAGGCCACGGCTTTTTGTGCCAAACGGGCGTTCGAATTCAATCATTGTACAATTACCTTTCAACACTTTATATGTGACACAAAAGTACTACAAATGACATCTGTTTATTCTATAGAATATTGGTTAGCAATAAGATGGAGATTTGTAGGACTTTTATTGTAATGAACACCATCATAATGTTACTTTCCTTTGATAAAAATCAATCATCAAAACTATAAACACTCATGAAAAATTTTAAAATTTTAACATTAGCCTCTTTGGCGGTGGCAATTGGCTTTTCATCCTGTTCAAAGGATGAGGATAACGCTGTTGTTATAACAGCTGACAACAATGCCAATGTCAGACAAACAGCTTTTGGTAGTGGCCAAGGCCAGGTGGCCGACAAAATTGCGGTAGAAGCGTATCAAACAGGGCAAGTAAACCAACGTTACAGCGGTGGCGGTTTGCAGGCACCTGTCGTTACCCACGATACGGTTAACAAAATCATTTACATCGATTTTATGGATGGAATTATTGGATTGGATTCAGTGAACCGTGAGGGAATGATTAGGGTGAACTACATGAATGACCACTTCGCAGTCGGTTCGGTGATGCGAATCACCTTCCTCAACTATAAGGTAGATGGTAAATCGCTTGAAGGAGTTAGGTCCCTCACCAATGCGGGCCTGAACGGTGATGGAAACATGTATTGGAATGTGGAGGAGACCAACATGAAGCTCACCGCGCCCGACGGCGTTACCTGGAGAAAGTGGAACAGCACACGAGTGCGGGAAATGACAGCCGGACTCAGCACGCCGGAAGAATCCAACGATGATATCTTCAAAATCAACGGCACAGCTACGGGAGGCTTCAGCAATGGTTCTACCTTCAATGCCAACATCATTGACCTGGTTCGAGAGTCATCCTGCTTGTGGGTGTCCTCGGGTAACATTGAAGCCGTGGTGGATAACAGTAACAACTTTTCATTCGATTACGGTTCTGGCACCTGCGACAACTTGGTTACCCTGACCTATCCTGACGGCACCTCTGAAGTCTTGAAACTGTAGTAAACTTATTAATCGTACGAATGGGCTGTCTGTTTTTCAGGCAGCCCATTTTCATTAGTGGTGCTGTTAATCCTATCGCAATCATTTTTGATATCTTCGTTCTTTTTCATTCAATAAATCTGTTAATTACAAATCCCAAACACGGTGAAACCAATCACTTATTTACGCGGTCGAACTACTAAAAGCCATGTTGCATGGTCCTTGATGTCCAAATCTGTTTTCCTTGCGTTGGTCTTTATCGGCCTGGTGGCCTTTTCAACCCACACCAAGGCGCAAAGTTATTTCAACGGATTCGGGTCGATACCCCATAGTAGGGATTGGAGCGTTCTCAAATCCCCCGATATCCACATCATTTATGGGCCGGGTATGGAGTCGCAAGCACTACGGGTAGCCAATATCGTGCGGCATATCAGCGACAGCTGCACCCGGTCTGTTGGAGCAAAAAGATTGAAAATGGATTTGGTTCTTCAAACCCAACCCACCATTCCAAATGGATACGTGCATGGTTTAACCAAAACCGCCTCCATATTTGGTGGACAAAACTTCTGGTCTACCATGATCGGTATAAGCATACCCAATTGGTATTTTGAAGGCGATGCGGTGATTGCTGAAACAGCTTTGACCAACGGCGGCAGGGGGCGATCTGCGTTTTTCACTCGCGAACTTCGAGCCATGGCGTATGATAACCAGTTTTATCGCTATTCGAAACTCCGGAATGGCTCGTTCAAAACCCAGTTGCCCAACCATTACACCCTGGGTTATTTCATGCTCAACCATGCCCGAAACGAAAAAGGCAATGATGTTACCGCAGTTGTACTCAAGGAAGCCTCTGCATACAAGGGCTTGTTTTACCCCTTCTCCAGAGCCATGAAACGCCATACGGGTTACACCAGCTCATCCTTGTATAAGACAAGCATCGAGCAATTCAATGCCGATACGCGCCAAGCCCAGCAGGGTATCAGCCTCTCTCAATCCGAGCGCATCACACCTTCCGCAGGGAAGTGTGTAACTGAATACATGTCGCCGAGGTTTTTGTCGGACGGGTCGGTGGTAGTCAACAAAAGCAGCAACAAGAAAAACAACGCCCTCTATTTATTGAGCAATGGGAAAGAAAAGCGGCTCACCTCCATCGGCTATTCGGTTGATGATTATTTCTCCATGGGAAATGATGTTGCTGCATGGACGGAACTGAGCAGCGATGGCAGGAGAACAAACCTCAATTACACCAATATCGTTTTGTACGATATCAATTCCAACACCAAAACCAGGCTCACCCGGAAGGCCCGCTATTTCTCGCCTGTGGTATCCGATGATGGTAACCTAGTTGCCGCCATTCACATGGGTAGCGACCAACTAGTGGCCATTCACCTGTTGGATTCGAAAAGCGGCAAGCTGGTTAAATCCATACCTGTTGCGGAAAAAAACAGCCTCTCGAGGCTCGCTTGGTTAAGTCCAAATGAACTCGTCTCCATTGCCAGGCACAACAGCCAGTTGTCGGTAGTGAAATTCGACTTGACTACCCAGGCCATGACGGCGTTGACACCGGCCACCAGCCATGTGTTGGATGGGATGAGTGTTTCAAATGATGAGGTGTACTTCCAAAGCGATTTCTCTGGCATCGATAACATTTACAAAGTCAAGGCTGATGGCTCCAAGCAAATCTTCCAGGTAACATCGGTGCCGGTTGGTGCATATTTGCCTGATGTGTCTGCCGATGGCAAAGAGGTGGTATACTCCGAAATCAGTTCTTTGGGATATCATCTCTGTAAAGCAACCACGCAATTTGGTGCAACAACCATTGAAATTACCGAGCCGATGGATATGGAAAGGTACAACACCCTTTCCATCGGGTCGGAGGGTGGTGACATCCTTTCCAAGGTGCCTGAAAACAAGTTCGAGAGTCAACGGTACCATGGGCTTTTCAAAGGATTGAAGCTGCATTCGTGGATGATTTACCCTTCTTATTCGCAGCCCGAAATCAATTTGCAAATGCAGAACATCTTCAACGATGTGATGATTTCTTTCGGTGGCGGCATAAACCGGAACGAAGGCATGAGCGATTTCTATTCGGCAGAAATGAAGATCGGAAGATATTATCCGGAGTTCGGCATCCGAAGCAGGTTCGGAAAACGCAGCACCGATTTTTTCACCGATAACGATTCCTTGATCAATATGGAATTTGAAGAGCTGTCGTACGGTGCAA
>JBMTLM010000080.1:0-7524 GCA_049431185.1 Bacteroidia bacterium
CGCAAGGCAGGAAGCAGCGTCTGGGCATCGCACAAGCCCTCATCCACGACCCTGAAATCATCATCCTCGATGAGCCTTCCAATGGTTTGGATCCGCAAGGTATCGTCGACATCCGCGAGCTCATCATCCGTTTGGGTCGCGACCATGGCAAAACAGTCATTCTCTCTTCGCATTTGCTAAACGAAGTGGAGATGATGGCTAACCGAATGGTCATCATCAACAAAGGTCTCGTTACCGTGGAAGGTTCCGTTCAAGAGTTGCTTGGCGGTTCCACCATCAAAGTCACCATCTCGTGCAGCAATCCTGAAGGAGCACGCAATATTTCCAATAACATGACCAACCCCCCTCGCTTGATTACGGTTTCCAAGGAAGCATTGGTGTTGGAAATGCAGCGGGAAGCCGTCTCCGATTTGAATCAGTTGCTCCTCTCAAACGGTATCCGAGTGCATGCCATTGTTCCCGTACGGAAACTGGAGGATTATTTCATCAGCCTGACCTGACACCATGAACCTGCTTCGATTCGAGCTATATAAGATCTTCTGCAAGCCGCGTACTTACATCGGCTTTGCAGCCATCGCTGTTTTGGTGCCACTAATCCAGATTGCTCTATACATCGATGGTCAAACCTACATCGAGTTCAGTTTGCAAAACCTAAAGGAGGCCTTCAACTTCCAAGGGGAGTTGCTCAATGGCTATTTGGCCAGCTATATTATTCTGGCCACTTTATATGTCCACATTCCGTTTCTCATTGCGTTGGTTTCGGGCGACTTATTAGCGGGAGAGGCCGCATCGGGCACCTTGCGACTCTTGGTAACGCGGCCAGTAAGCAGAACCAAACTGGTGCTGGTCAAGTTCGCAGCCGCCATGATTTATACGTCTGCTTTGATTTTGTTTATGGCACTCGCCAGTCTCATCTTAGGCGTGATCATCATGGGTACAGGCGACCTGATCGTAATCCGCAACACCATCTATGTGTTCTCCGAAAGCGATGTGTTATGGCGATTGCTTTCCGCCTTCGCCTTCGGCCTGGTAGCCATGTGGTGTGTAGCGGCGTTGTCATTCATGTTTTCGGCCTTTGCCAGCAACTCCATCGGACCCATCATTCTCACTATGACGGTCATCATCTCCTTCATCGTCATCTCCGCCATCGACCTCAGTGTTTTCAGGGTGATCAAACCGTTTCTCTTCACCACCTACATGGGGTCATGGAAACTCTTTTTTGAAGAGCCATTGGCATTATACGACATTTGGCTTTCCACCGGGGTGCTTGCATTACACATCGTATTGTTCCTGATGGTCACCACCTATCATTTTAATCGAAAAGACATCCTGTCATGAGCACTCGTAGGGTATATTTTTTGTTTTTGATTGGTTTGTTGCCCCTTACGGGGATGTCACAGTCGCGCGATGTGAACGCACTGATGACCGAGGTCCGCGATCGCTTCAACCAAGTGAAGGATTATGAAGCGGCGGCCAAGATCAAAATCGATGTTGACTTCCTGAAGATTCCCGTCAAGCAAGGCACCATCTGGTTTTTGCACCCCGACAAGGTGCGCGTAAAAGCTCCTGGGTTCTCCTTGCTTCCCAAGCGTGGGATGAATTTTTCTCCTTCACAATTGATGGATGCCGGGCACACGGCGATTTTTGTTCGCGATGAAATATTGGCTGGCAACAATGTGGCCGTGGTGAAAATCGTACCCGGTAATGCCAATTCCGAAATTTTTATAGCCTCTCTGTGGATTGATATCAAACGCAAGGTGGTTCGCAAAGTAGAGGCCACCACACGCAATGAAGGAACCTTCGTGATGGATTTCTTCTTCAAACCTGTTGCTGAACCTTATGACATGCCCACCCAGGCACGGATCACGTTCGACATCCGTAAAAACGAGCTACCGCTCGGACTTACTGGTGATTTTGAGCGGATGCCCGAGGAAAAGAGCAAAAAAAATTCGGGAAAGGGAACCGTTACCATTGATTACCTGAGCTATGTGATCAACCAAGGGCGGGCGGCGAGTGTCTTTAATAAAGGCAACTGATGTAATTGACTGACAGATTTGGTCGTTCCGTTTTTTTTTCGGAACATTGTCGGTATTAACAACGACTTTAATATTTATGACTAAATCCAACGTTGAATCGTGGGGATCCCGTGTGGGCCTGGTGCTCGCCATGGCCGGTAATGCGGTCGGATTAGGGAACTTCCTTCGATTTCCAGTGCAGGCCATTCAAAATGGCGGTGGCGCATTTATCATTCCTTATCTGGTTTGTTTTCTAATCATGGGTATTCCGCTCTTGTATGTGGAATGGTCGATGGGTCGCTTTGGCGGTAAATACGGACACCATAGCACACCCTTCATTGTAAATTCCATGGATCCCAAAAGGGTCTTTTGGAAATATATCGGCGTGTTTGGCATTTTCACCAATCTGGCGGTTGCCGCATACTATTGTTACCTGGAGTCGTGGACACTCTCCTATATTTGGCATTCTGTTTCCGGTTCCTTCTCTGGACAAACAGCCGAGCAGGTTGCAGGCTTCTTTAATAGCTATGTGAGCCTGGGTGATGGTGGCTATGAAACGGTTTTCTTCTGGTTATTCTGTTTGGTATTGAATACCTGGATTCTTTCAAAAGGTTTGAGTGGCGGGGTGGAAAAAGTTGCCAAAATCGGAATGCCGTTGCTCATTCTATTTGGAGTCCTACTGGCCATCAAAGGAATTACCCTGACAGCCGGTGAGGATGGTGCAATCAATGACGGAACCGTTGGTTTGAATTTCTTATGGACCCCTGACTATAGCTCCATTTGGTCGGCCAAGGTTTGGCTCGCGGCTGCCGGACAAATCTTCTTCACCTTGTCGGTAGGAATGGGTTCGATTCAATGCTATGCTTCCTATGTCAAAAAGAAAGATGATATCGCGCTGAACTCCATGAGCGCCGGTTGGATGAACGAGTTTGTGGAGGTGGTTTTAGGTAGCTCCATCCATATTCCAATTGCCATCGGTTATCTCGGTATCGATAAGGTAGTAGAGTTGACACAATCGGGCGGATTGGGACTCGGGTTTAAAACGTTGCCCTATCTCTTCCAACAGTGGGGCGATGTGTTGGCCGCTTTGGCGGGCATTGCCTGGTTCGGACTACTTTTCTTCGCAGGGGTCACTTCATCGCTGGCCATGGGCACGCCGTGTATGGGCTTCCTGATGGATGAATTTAATTGGAAGCGTGAACGTGCCGCATGGGCCTTCGGTGGCGCCATCTTGATTTTGGGTCTTCCTACGGTGTTGTTCTTTGAGCAAGGCGTGTTTGATGAATATGACTATTGGGCAGGAACGGTTTCGCTCGTAGTCTTCGCCTTGGCGGAAATCATCCTGTTCGCTTGGGTGTTCGGTATGGATAAGGGATGGAAGGAAATCACGCGCGGGGCCGATATCAAGGTGCATCCGATCTTTAAGTTCGTCATTCAGTTTGTTACGCCGGTGATTTTAGGCTGGGTGTTTATCGCCAGCTTACCCGATATCTGGAAAAAAATCACCAACGCCGATTTGAAAGCGAAGCTGCTTCAAACCACCGACCCCGCACAAATCCAGGCCATCAACGACCAGATGGCGTATCTCAATGGAAGCCGTGTATTGTTGGTCGCAGTGTTTGTTACTATTTGTTATTTGGTATATGTCGCATATCGTAAACGCGTTAAAGAAGGGAGGAGCATTGTATGAACACCGAAGCATTAATCATGATGATCACCGCTGAAGGCATCATCGCATCCGTTACTATTTATTTCTTCTACAAAGTGCTCACGGCTCCCAAAAAGCCCGAGCCCGATTCCTATTCGGAAAACGACGACGATGAGTCGTAATCTCTAATCAACATTATTCATCGCCATGCTTTTCAACCCATGCTTTTCAGAAAAATCCGTCGGATTGCCCGATCCTATTTCGCATTAACCACGCGTGAGCGCCGCGGCATTCAGGTGCTGATCATTGTGCTATTGATTGAAATTGGTTGCATCATGGGCATCAGGATGTACCATCAATACCGTCCGCCAGCCTTTGACCCCATCGTCATTGAGCAATTGGCCACATTACAAGCGAAAGCGGATTCGCTCGAAAAGGTTCAAACCAACGGGGCCAGATCGACAAAAAAATCCACACAACCCTTTCCCTTCGACCCCAACCACACCTCTAAGGAACAGTGGTTGCTGTTGGGTTTAAGTGAAAAGCAAGCCGGAGCCATTTTGCGATTTGTAGCAAAAGGTGGAAGGTTCAAGACAAAGGAAGATCTTTCTAAGATGTATGTGATCGGCGAGGACGATTACCAGCGCTTGGCACCTTTTGTCAATATCGCACCCCATGATCAAAAAAAAACCACCAAGCCCTTTGTCAAGGAGCTGCCATTGATTGTTGAGTTAAACGGCGCCGACTCGGTTGCCTTATGTCGGTTGCAAGGGATTGGTCCGGGTAGGGCCCGTATGATCATGCGATACCGCGAATCATTGGGAGGCTTTCATGCCATCGAGCAATTGTTGGAGGTGTACACTATACAACCTTCCCTATTGGATTCCATCAGGCCACAGTTGACGTTGGATGCCGACAAAGTTCGAACCTTCAACATCAATGCCGATACGATACGACACCCCTATTTGAACCAAAAAGTAGCCAAGGTTGTTATGGCTTACAGAAAACAACATGGACCATTCCAGTCGGTGGACGACCTGAAACGAGTGAAAATGCTCGACGAGAATGCCCTTCGCAAACTTGCACCTTACCTCCGTTTTGAATAATTTCGAAAGACTGAACAGGAATTGATTTTTTGTTTCGAAACCATTGTAAAACAGCAGTTCAATGAATTTTAGCACCAGCGAAAACCAGCAGCTAATCACCCAAACCGTACGCGATTTCGCAGCACGCAACATACGCCCCCAAATGATGGAGTGGGATGAATCTCAGGAATTCCCCGTTCCCGTTTTCAAGCAGCTCGGAGAATTGGGCTTGATGGGGGTTTTAGTACCCGAATCGTATGGCGGCGCCGGATTGGGCTACTTCGAATATTACACGGCCGTTTCTGAAATCGCCAAAGTGTGTGGATCCATCGGTTTGTCGGTGGCCGCCCACAACTCACTTTGCACAGGACACATCATGATGTTCGGCAACGAGGAGCAAAAGCAAAAATATTTGCCCAAATTGGCCTCTGCACAATTCATCGGTGCCTGGGGTTTGACCGAAGCCAATACCGGTAGTGATGCGATGCGGATGCAATGCGTGGCCAAACAGGATGGCGATCATTGGGTCATCAATGGTACCAAGAATTGGATCACACATGGCAAGAGCGGTGATGTGGCCGTTGTGTTGGTTCGTACCGGTGATTTGCTTGACAGCAAAGGCATCACGGCATTCATCGTTGACCGGGGCACACCTGGATTCAAAGCCGGAAAAAAAGAAAACAAGCTCGGCATGCGTGCCTCTGAAACCGCGGAATTGATATTTGAGGATTGTCGCGTACACAAAAGCCAGATACTCGGTCAGATAGGTGAGGGATTCGTGCAAGCCATGAAGATCCTCGATGGCGGACGCATATCCATTGCCGCTTTGTCGGTAGGCATTGCCAAAGGGGCCTTTGAAGCCGCGCTTAAATACTCACAGGAGCGTCAACAGTTCGGCAAACCCATCTTCGATTTTCAAGCCATCAGTTTCAAGCTGGCGGATATGGCCGCTCAAATTGAGGCAGCCGAATTATTGACCTTGCAGGCGGCAGATTTGAAAAACCGCGGACAAAAGGTGACCAAGCAATCGGCCTTTGCCAAATATTACGCCTCTGAAGTGGCAGTAAGGGTTTCCACCGAAGCCGTGCAGATTTTCGGCGGTTATGGCTACACGAAGGATTTTCCCGTGGAGAAATTTTATCGCGATTCCAAGCTTTGTACCATCGGCGAAGGGACTTCTGAAATCCAAAAGCTGGTGATTGCCAGAGAGCTGCTCAAGTAAACGGCTTTTTTGCTTTTCATTCGGCATGATTTAAGTCATAACGGTCATTCCTACGGAAAGGTAAATTTGTTCTCACGTATTTACCTGTTATGTCGTTGCATTTTTACGCCTATGCCCGGAAGGGTCACGAATTCGTTGACGAAGTGGCTCGCGAGTTACCTACCTCCGATATTGATCGCGCGGGTCGCATGACGCGATGTGTTTTCAGGGCTTTACGCAACAAGCTGTCCATACCAGATTCCTTCAGGCTGATCACACAACTGCCCATGGCCCTGAAAGCCGTGTACGTAGATGGTTGGAAGCACCCTGCCGAGTATGCCGGCATTCCGATGTCATCGGATTTCTTATCCGAAGTTGTTAAGGAAGATGACCGTTCGGCGTGGCGCGATTTCTCCACTGAGGAGGAGGTGAAACAGGCGGTTTCCGCAGTGTTTAGCGTATTGGCTACCCACACGGTGGCAGAGGAGTTTTTAAATATCGTGAATGTATTGCCGTCGGAACTGCGGTTACAACTGATCGAAAAGGTTTCCGGAAAACCGACGACTTCAGTCGGCGAATGAAATATCCTTCACGTTCAACTGTAGCGTGGTTCTTCCCCTGAAATGGTTTTCTTCCAGATGATAACACACGTGGAAAGGACGTTTGGAGGCAACGCCATCATATAGCTTACCCATTTGAAAGGCGATGCCGTCGAACACGGCTGTGCCCTCACGATGATGGCGCAAGGCCACCTTGAGGTGGTTGTTGCCCACGACTCTCGCAGTGCCTTTGTCTATCACGTTTTCAGAGGCAAAAACGGGCGACATGTTGCCGGGACCAAAGGGGGCGAACTGCTTCAGGATAGCGTAAAATGCAGGTGTCAGTTCATCCAGCCGCACATACTCGTCGATCTCGATTTCGCGGGTCAGCATGTGGTCTTGGATGGTGGAACTTACCACCTCTTCAAACCGCGACTTAAAGCTTTCAACATTCTCAGGCTTCAAAGTGAGTCCGGCCGCATACATGTGTCCGCCGAACTGCTCCAGCAGGTCACTGCATTGTTCGATGGCGTTGTACACGTCAAAATCCTTCACGCTGCGTGCAGATCCCGACACTAAGCCATTGTGTTCGGTGAGGATGATGGTGGGACGATAGAACTCATCCGTGAGTTTGGCTGCCACGATGCCAATGACGCCTTTGCTCCATTCGGGATTGAACAACACAGTGGATTTTCTATTGGCAAAATCCTCATCGCCTTTAATCAGATCAAGAGCATCCTTGGTGATGGACTCGTTAAGTCCTTTGCGTTTGGTGTTGTTTGCATCGATCACACCACCCAGCTTGAAGGCTTCCTGTTCATTTTGCGCAATCAACAACTCTACCGCTTGTCGGCCGCTGGCCATCCGCCCTGCGGCATTGATCCGGGGCGCAATGGCAAAGACCACTTCGGAAACTGAGATCTCGCCATTGGATCCGCTCATCCTCAAAATCTCCTGAATGCCTGGTCGGGGTTTTTTGTTGATCGATTGTAACCCATAGTAAGCCAATATCCGGTTTTCGCCCATAATGGGAACG
>JBMTLM010000081.1:0-7448 GCA_049431185.1 Bacteroidia bacterium
AAGTGATTCTGGAAACAGGGGAACTCGGCACATTGGATCGCGTTCGTCAGGCCAGTGATTTGGCCATGCATGCGGGTGCCGATTTCATCAAGACCTCAACCGGCAAAATACAACCTGCCGCTACCTTGCCCGTGACGTTGGTGATGTTGGAAGCCATACGTGATTTTTATTTCCAACACGGCAAAATGATTGGAATGAAGCCTGCAGGAGGTATCGCCACCGCCAAATTGGCGCTACAGTATTTGGTGATGTTGCATGAAACGTTAGGCGATGCGTGGTTGACACCGGATTATTTCCGCTTTGGCGCCAGTTCCTTGGCCAATGATGTGTTGATGCAGTTACGGAAGCAATCCACGGGCGTTTACCAGTCAGACGATTACTTCACCAAGGACTGACGGCTTACTTCCTGTTGTTTCGTCGCTCAAACAGCCATGGTATCGGCTTGATGGGCTTCTGGTAATAGTTTTCTCGGAGGTATTTACGGATGTGCTCCATCCCTTCCTGCACGTCATCGGTAAAAAGCACCAGCTTCAAGTCTTTTTCCTGAATGGTTTTCTCTGCCATCATTTTTTCAAAAAACCGCCGGAGCGGTTCATGATATTCGGTGCCGTAAACCACTACCGGAAAATCACGGATGGTACCGGTCTGGATGAGGGTGCATGTTTCAAACAGCTCATCCATGGTCCCGAAGCCTCCTGGCATCACCACAAAACCGTATGAATATTTCAACAACAAAACTTTTCGTACAAAGAAATAACGGATCATCACCCAACGGTGCATGTACGGATTAGGATCCTGTTCATGGGGTAAAACGATATTGCAGCCTACCGATTGACCCCCGTTTTCAAAGGCACCTCGGTTGGCAGCCTCCATGATGCCCGGTCCTCCTCCAGTCATGACCGTGCCTCCCATTGCGGATATGGCTTTGCCAAACTCATAAGCCTTTTTGTAGTAAGGGTGGTCCTCCTTGAAACGTGCCGATCCAAAAACGGTGATACAGGGTCCGGAAAAGTGCAAGGCTCTTAGCCCTTTGAGCATTTCCCAAAAAACACGTAGTGCGAAGCGCAGGTTATACCTGCGACTCTTGGGAGCACTTAGGAAGTCGGCTGTGCCCTTGAGGTGCAATTCGTATTCAGGAGAAAACTTTTCAAAGGGTTGCTCTTGGTGGTGATCAGCTTTCATGAGGTGTCGAAAAAACTATCGGATGTAATCCTTGAATAAAACGCGAAACAACAAAAGGCCCAACAATGCTCCGACGCCGTTTGCCAAGGCATCGGCCCAATCACCAAATCGATCGGTGAGTACAAATTCTTGGTAAACCTCTATTAGGACACCAAAGCATACGGAGGTGACGAACGAGAACAGCATCGCATTATAACGGATGCGCCGATAGATGTATTGCTTCACACTGGATCCTAGCAAGAGAAAGGAGAGGATTCCGTAAAGAAATACATGAATCAGCTTGTCGCCTGACAGGATACGCCAAAGCGAAAAGTCGGGTAGCTCGGAATTTGGAATGCTGCTGAAGGCCAGGATCAGGATGGCCCAAATCAAGGGTGCCTTGAAAAACTTCAGCATGCCTTAGGGTTGAATAGGCTGGCTAACCTGGGGTCAAGCACCCAAGAGGGCCTTGTACGCATCGGCGGAAAGCAGTCCATCGATTTCAGCAGGATTTGAAATCCGCACCTTGATCATCCAACCATCGCCATAAGGATCCTTGTTCACGGTTTCGGGAGAACCTTCCAAGCCTTCGTTCAACTCCAATATTTCACCGGAAATCGGCATAAACAGGTCAGAAACCGTTTTCACCGCTTCCACGGTGCCGAATACGGCCTCCTTTTCAATGGTGTCGCCCACGGTGGTTACATCCACGTAAACGATGTCACCCAATTCGCTTTGTGCAAAGTCGGTAATGCCAACAACGGCGACATCACCTTCAACACGTACCCATTCGTGATCTTTGGTGTACTTGAGTTCGGCAGGGAAGTTCATAGCAATGATGATTTATAATGCAGGTTCAAAAATAGTTTTTCTAAAGTTATTGGGCAAGGGTGAATCGAACGCTGACCCCGGCCGAGGTATTCGCAGTGGGGAATGAAGTGGAAATAAGCGGGGTGTTGATGGTCTTATCAAAGAACAACCTGACATTGAATCGGTCATTCACACTGTAGTCTGCCGAAACCTTGAAAGAAAGAATGGTAAGGCCTGCGGTAGGTTGATCGATGTTCTGTTGCAACCTTCTTACAATCGTGCTGTTGTTTCGCAGTGAGAAGTCCCCTGTGAGGTTCAAGTCGTTGCCTGATCCTGTTTTCTTCTTCTTGCTCTTTTGCAAACCGAACGGCAACTTGAAGTCGCGGAAACGATAACCGGCTCCGATCACATACTCCTTTCCTTTGATCTCTGAAATTTGGATATCGGTAAAAGAAAGAGAGATGTTGCGGTCGCGTTTGTATTCGAATCGGGCCGTGAGCTTGTTGTTTTTAAAATTCACATCCACACCGATCAGCGGTGCAAATTGTTCGGTGATGGTAACAGCGCCAAACTCCTCCTTGGGAATAAAGTTATTGCTAAGGTCGCGTGCTGTACCGTCCTGTCTGTAAAGCAAACTGGTATTAAAGGATGCGATGCCATAGGTAGAACGGTAGCTGTGGCTGATATTGACACTCCTGAACAGTTTTTGGGCAAACTTGAGCTTTGACAAACCATCGTAGGTGATCCGCCAGTTTACCTGTGGTATTTTTGGGAAGGCATTGAAGCCCGATTTTCCGGGTGTCTTTCCACTGTAGGCGGCCAGGAATGCATAGGTGAGTACCTCTTGAGAAGTGGCGCCATAGCCATCAGCATATCCGGCTGAATCTAATCCTACTGACAATGGGTTGTCGGCACCCAACTGCAATGATATTTCCTTTCGGAAGTCAGCAAAGTTGTCAAAAACGGGCGAGCTGTAGTCTTTACGGTCCTTGGCAAAGGCGGTGCGGATGGCGATAAATGACATACTGAAGTTACCTGTTTCCCTCTGCGTGAAGGGAACATAATCACCTGCGAGCGTGGCCCGATAATTTTCAGAAGAGCTACGCGCATAGGTTTTATTCATGGTCAGCTCCGCACGTAATCCATTCACGGGCTCGATGGTGGCCCTGCCCGTGATCGACTGGGTATAGGTTTGAGCAAACACGCCATTGAACACCGTGTCAGTCGATAGCCAACGATTTCGTGCTGCGAGAGAACGTATGTCGGTTTGCGAACCAAAGACAAACGGCAATCCTGGAGCGAAATTCATGTCTCCATTTTCATCATCATACATGTTCATCCCTAAAAGCTCCGAAGTACGGTTGAATCCAGGCAACAAGGTTCCATTGGTTTCACTATAGTTGATACTCGCGTTTTTAGTGCTAAAGATAACTTTGGCAATGGCTCGTTCAAGATTGGTCTGTTGACGCTGTTTCTTCACTTTTGGCTTTTTGCCTCCAATGGTATCTTTCGCTGCAGGCTTGGGTTGAACGGCAGGCTTTGGGTTCTTAGGAGGCTTTGGGCCAAGCAGTTTTTTGAAGTAAGGTACCTTGTTGTACAGTGTGGTGAAGGTAAAAGTGGTATTGATTTGCTTGGTATTGCTGTTTTGAATGGTATTCCCAATGGCAGGATTGATGGTGAGCGCATTGGTCTGCGGAACGATGGAGAGCGGTCCGGTTTGCCAATGGTAGTCAAACATGTATTTCGTGTTCACAGCCACCCAATCGGTGAGCGGCAGTTTGTTCATGGGAAGATTGTAGCTCAGTGATCCGCCATGACGGTAATCGGTATTGCGTCCCAGGTTCCAGAAATTATTCTTAACCGAATCGCGTTTCTCTTCAGTGTCCAATCGGCCGAAAGGCTCATCGATGTTGGCTAGGTTGTTGGCGTTGAAATCGAATTTGATGCTTCGCGTGATATCGTATTGAAGCGAGTATTGACGCGTGGTGGTGAAAATCTTGTTGAATGTAATGGGTTGTTTGAAAGAGAACTCTGAAAGGTCACGCACCTGTGTTTCTCCATAGTGGCGGTTGATGTCTGTGCGGAAGGTGAGGTTGGTTGGAACGAGGTTGAAGTTGAAATCCTTGATTAACCGCAGCCACTTCGATTTCTGCAGCGGTTTTAATTTTCCAAACGGAGTGATATACTTGGGTTGGGTGGCATAATTGTAACCGAGCGCGGCTAGGTAATCGCGCTGGTCATCAAACTCCAGATTGATGTTGCGATGGAATACTTGCGTGTAACCCAGGGAGAGGTTGAAGTTTTCAATATCCCAGATGCGGGATTTTCCACCACCCGTTTTGCTCTTCTTGATGTTGGTGAGGTTGATGCTCTTGCGCTTGGTATAATCCTGGGCGATTTTCTTCAATTGGTTACGTCGTGCAGGGTCGTCGATTTCATCCAGTGCCAATTCGAAGGGTACATCGGGGTCCAAAGGATTGTATTGGGGATTGCTGAAAGTCTCGGAAATACCGAAATACAAGGGCAACGACAAACCTGTTTTTTGAGGAAGGAATCTTCCGAATTCCAGTGAGGTCGACAAGTCGTATTGGGAGATGTTTTCCTTTTGACGGTTGTTCAACTTGCTTTCCAAACTTCCAAAACCATCGGTGCTTCTGGCACCGGAAAGTGTTACGTTTCCGAGGTCCGCCAATTTAGCGGTCACACGTGCATTAGCCGCCCATCCACCGTTGTTGTCGAAGTCGTTCATGCGGAGCTCATTCACCCAAAGCACCACGCACTTGGAGGAACCGTCATCACCCGGGATTAACTCCTTTTTCGGATTTCGGATACCGATCATGATGGTTTTCACTTCACTCAATGTGGGACTTCCAACAATGGTAACCTTTCTATTGCCATCACTGAAGAAATACGGTATGCTGTATGCATTGCCATTGGCAGCGTATGCATTGTTCCGCGCAAGTTTACCTTTGATCAGCTTCTCTACGTCGATTTCCATGTTATTTGCCTCCGGCCAGATCTCCGTATCCACTGTGGCCCCGAAACGGGTAACCTTCAGCGGTATTTCATACTCGTAAAAGTTGTTGACGAAATCCGACCCTAATCGAACAAAGGCAGTCACTTCACCGTCCTGAAGTTCATCGCTCAAGCCACCATCCTCGGCATGCAAGTACATTTTGATTTTGTTGTAGTTGCGTACATCGAACCGGGTGTTTTTGTAAGCGGCGCGGGCATCGCCATCCTCCAAGTTGCAAACCTTGAGGCTCAGCGACTGTTCGTTCAACTCCTGGAGGTTCGTGGAACTGGCATTTACTTCACGCTCGATACCGGGCGGAAGCACGTAACGAATTGGTGTACGGTCGCCGTTCTCCTCCAGGTTCACCACGGTAACGTCAAAAGGAGTCGCACCGGGATCCACAGGAATGAATTCGCCATTCGATAACAGTGAATACTGATACTTGCGCCATTCCCCTCTCAGCAGTTCAAGACGGGCGAATCGCAACACCATCGGCGAGTCAAATTCCTTCATGAACATCCGTATAAAATTCACGGATTTCAAATCAGCACCGGTTCCCACCACACTGTTAGGTGAGTTTACGGGGATCTTGAACTGATACCACTTGATGTTCTTAACGGTGTTGTCAGCTGTCTTCACCGAAGTGGTAATCTGGTCAACGATGTAATTGGTGCCGACAATCATTTGACCAGGCGTGAGGCTCACTTCATATTGGAAGTAATTCTCAAAGTCGGTCATGGTGTTGTCGCGGTTGATGTCTTCACCATCCGGGATGTTGGTAGCGGAGGTTGGATAAGGCTCTGGCGACTGCTCTGAGGTTTTGGAGTTTCCATCAGTGCCGTTATAGCGTTTGTATCGGGTCAGGATATCCGCATTGTCGTTATCGAGGTTGCTCCCTCTGAAATATTGGAAATTATCAGAAGAGGGGTCGCTGTTGGCGATCTGGTAAGCCGGTGAGGATTGTCCGAATGTTGCCTCTACCTGATCCAGGAAGGATGATTTGAAATAAGTCCTTTCGTTATCGGTAGACAAGCCATCCAAACCCACATCCTGCGCGGCACGTGATGCAGGATCGTTGTCAAAGGCGCTCACAATGCTGGGGTTCTTAGGAACCAGACCCCAATTGGTGGAATCTACAGTGGCATTGTTGGTGGGAGAGGGCAGTCCGTTTTCAAATGCGCGATAAGAGTCCTTCAAAATGTCTTCGGATACATCACCGAGATTGAAGTAAAGTTTACCGCCGGAGCCGTTGTTCAATGACTCGTCGTGGAACGGATCCATAACCCAGAACTGGATGAATTCCACGTTGGAGGTCTCGAAGTCATACGTCTCAATCCTACGCATAATACCGGCCCAACGCGTGGAAGGTTCAATCAACAAACCGTTGTTGTCAATACCGGCCGAAACAGAAGTGGGCAATACGTCGAAGTTGTTGGTGCCTCGCTCACTTGGAAAGTAGGCAAGGTTTAAAATGTTGATATTGGTGGCCTGGCCGGTTTGGTTTTGTTTGAAAGGGAACAACTCGGTTTCCAAAACTTCACGCACATTGTGGTTCGACAAATCAGCGGAAGTGATGTTGGGAGGAAGTAGGCTGTTATTGTTTCGGTAGAAAACCGTTGGGTCGATATTATACCAGGCAAGACGTGCCCTGTTGTAGCCGCTGATGAGGCTATCATTGAAAATGGCCTCAGGAAACAAGCCTGGTTGCCCTTGCGGAATGGATGCATTGTACCAGGTGCCGGGATTACGGATGTCGATGGTGGATTGACTGCCCTCGAAGTCGTCGATGTAGGCGTTTCCACTTTTGCCGATGGCGCGTGAAGTACCTGGGATCAGGTTGGCAAACTCACCGGCTACAGTGATTTTGGATTCCGCCTTGGTTTCAATCAAAGGCAGTTTATCGATGAGGTTGGTCAGGAATTGCGAGTTGGTGGTATAAGTTCCGTCAACACCCCAGATCGTATTTCGAATGGGTTCGTCGCCGATGTTCACTTTGCGGGTGATGGGTCGCTCATTGAGGTGTAGGAATGTTCCACCCAATGCGAAATCCTTGTTCACGGTATAATCAAACCTGGCGCCATAGAGCGATTTCGATTGGATGCTGAACAAGGAGTTACTTTCCAATGAAATCTTGATGGGCGTGGCAGAGGCGAGAATTCCCGCATTGATGATTTTCACGCGACCGAGGTTATAGTCGACCGTGTAGTCGATGTTTTCCTGCAACGGAACACCACCGGCTGTAACCACCACTGACCCTTGGGGAATGTTGATGGCATTGAGGAATATTTCAGAGCTAGAGGCGCTTTGGTAGGTTCCAACAAGGGAGAACCTATTCAGTTCCGGAAGTTGTTGCGCTGCAGTTCTCGTGCTGTCATACAATTGCTCGAACACATAGTTGTTGGCCACGTTCGGATCAATGAACTTGGTTCGCAAATAGCTTCCGAATGGTTCCCTGACGGGG
>JBMTLM010000082.1:0-7444 GCA_049431185.1 Bacteroidia bacterium
GGAATTGCAAGCTCCCCTCGGTATCATCACTAGAAAACTGGTGAAATATTAACGTTAATCCTTAAGAAACACACCATCCAAATCTGACCGCGCATGGATGCATTGAGCCAATTATATAACGCTTATCGTCACGGAGCCGCCATTTGTACTGACACGAGGAAAATCACCGAAGGATGTATCTTCTTTGCATTGAGGGGCGACCTTTTCAACGGAAATCTTTTTGCACAAAAAGCAATTAATGCCGGTGCATCACTGGCCGTGGTAGATGATGATGCATTACCCAACCATGAACGCTTTATAAAAGTAGATAACGTTTTGACGTGTCTGCAGGAGCTCGCGTTATATCATCGAAAAAACCTGAAAATACCGGTCATAGGAATCACCGGGAGCAACGGCAAAACCACCACCAAGGAGTTGGTCAGTCGTGTGTTGGCTAAAAAATTCCGAACCTACTTTACACAAGGCAATCTCAATAATCATATCGGTGTACCGCTTACCCTGTTGTCTATAAAAGAAGACATGGAAATCGCCGTAGTGGAAATGGGTGCCAACCACCGCCACGAGATCGGTTTCCTGTGTTCCCTTGCATTGCCTACACATGTGCTCATCACCAACGTTGGAAAAGCGCACCTCGAGGGTTTTGGAGGATTTGAAGGAGTAAAGTTGGGCAAAGGTGAAATGTACACCCATGCGAAAAACAACGATGCCGTAGTGTTTATCAATGCGGATAACCCTCACCTCGTTTCCATGTTGGGACAACATGAACGCACCCTCACGTTTGGATCCAAGGATTCCTATTACTTACATGGTATTCCCATTGCCGACCACGAACTGGCTTCGGTGAAGTGGCAATCCCCTATTTCACGTGAATGGCTGGAAATACATTCTCAGATCACTGGACAATACAATTGTGAAAACATCCTTTCAGCTGTAGCCATCGGGCTTCATTTTGGAGTGAACGAGTTGGATATTGTCGCCGCCATCGAAAACTATGTGCCCGATAATTCCAGATCGCAAAAGCTTACTTACGGCGAAACCTCTATTATCCTGGATGCTTACAATGCCAACCCTACCAGCATGGAAGCCGCCATCTCCAACTTCAGCAAGAACTTTGAAGGCAGGAAAATGATTTTCCTGGGCGATATGCTTGAACTCGGAGAAGAGTCTTCAAACGAACATCATCGAATCCTGACTTTGGCCTTGCAATCCAATGCCGACCAGATCATCGTGGTTGGTCCGTTGTTTGCAGCCGCTGCTAACGCCATCGCCAACCCACGGGTGTTGTCACTTGAAAACGCAGCAATAGCAGGTCAGTGGCTGATGCATCATCCCCCCGGGGCATGCACCATGCTCATCAAAGGCTCGCGTGGCTCCAAGATGGAACAGGTGCTTTCTGGAATAAAAAGGAATTAAATGTTCCTATGATTTTTTAGAACCGAAAAAGCGTAAAGGATTCCACGATATGGTTTGCTCCTCTTCATAGTAGCCGTAGCCTCCATAACCGTATCCATAGCCTCCATAACCGTATCCGTAACGCTGGCCCAAGCGGGAATCATTTAGCAACAAACACAGATTAGAAATCTTGCCATGTTCGTACATCTCGTTGAGGGAACGGATGTACTCCTTCTTGGAGTATTTCTCACGGACCACGTAAATATTAAGATGCGAATGGTTCTTAATCAGGAAAGCATCCGAAACAATGCCTAGCGGCGGTGTGTCGACAATGATGTAATCATACAATTTGGAGAGTTCCTCAAACAACTGTCCTAAAGACGGCTTGGCCAATAGCTCAGCGGGGTTGGGTGGCACAGGTCCTGAAGGAATCACATCCAGGTTTTTAACCCCCGTGGGTTTGATCAAGTCTGATAGCTTGTTGCTTCCGATCAAATAAGAAACCACACCCACCTCGTTGCTCAAATTAAAATCTTGGAAAATCTTCGGCTTGCGCAAATCCATTCCGAGAATGATCACCTTGTGGTCTTGTAATGCCAAGATGGAGGCTAGGTTCATGGAAACAAAGGATTTACCCTCCCCACCTACTGAACTGGAGATCATGATGATCTTGTTATGACTTTCCGAACCGAAATACTGAAGGTTGGTACGCACAGAACGGAACGCCTCGGCAACCCGGGATTTGGGGCTGTTGTTGACAATGAGGTTATCACTCGTTTTAACGTTTCCGATGATACCAACCACAGGGATATCGGTCATGGCCACCAATTCATCGCGACTCCCAACCGTGGTTTGAAAGAGCCGAATGATGACAATCACAACCAATGGCAATAATACCGCAGCCAGCAATGCCAATGCCAGCACCAACTTTTTATTGGGTTCCACCGGCTCTTCTGAAACGGCGGCACTATCCAACACTTTATTGTCAGAGATAGCAGCCGCTTTGGCGATGGCGGTTTCCGCTTTTTTCTGCAAGAGATAAATGTAGATGTTCTGATTCACCTCAAAACGCCTTTGGATGGCGAGCAACTGACGCTCAATCTCTGGCATTTTGCGGATTTTAGACTCATACTCCACCAACTCGGCATTCAATGCTGAATTGGAAGCCATGATGTTTTTACGAATGGACTTGATGTTTTCCAACAAGGAGGCCCTCGTGTCGTTGATCTGCTGATCAATGACTGCTACCGCTGGAGTAGCGTTCTTCACGCCGAAGGACAAGCTCTTGCGCTTTGATTGCAACTCTTGGTATTTGGTGATCAGCTCAATCAACAATGGATCAGGAATTCCCAAGGACGAAGGAGCCATCTCCGTAAGGTCAGCACTGGAAGATACGTATTGCAAAAGGTTG
Organism: Bacteroidia bacterium; assembly: GCA_049431185.1. Classification (GTDB taxonomy): domain Bacteria; phylum Bacteroidota; class Bacteroidia; order AKYH767-A; family OLB10; genus JALRAP01. Next base: position 2,804 of record JBMTLM010000082.1, read on the forward strand.
TCCAATGACTTGAGTGTGATCTCCGACTTGACCTTCTCCATATCCACCGTATTCAGCTTTTCCAAAAAGGCCTTGCTCTCTTCGTTGAGGTTTACCGTTTCATTGCGCTCCTTGAACTGTTGCAACTCGATCTCCACATCACTCACGGCTTTGCTGGTTTGATCCAATTGCTCGTCCACGAAATTCAGCGTCAAGGATGCAACAGATGTTTTATCTTCAATGTCACGTTTGATGTAAACCTCGCAAAGCTTATTGAGCACATCGGCGGCCCGCTCGGGTATCTCATCACGGAAGGTCAAATCCAAAATGGTGGCGTCCTTGTCGGGACTTTCGATTTTCAATCGACCAATCATGTCGGATATCTGTCGGCTCTCGTCATGAATCATGAATTCATAATCGGCATAGTCCAGTTTGCGCTCGAAATCCACCACTGAATCAATCTTGAATTTGAAATGCTCACTGGATATGGTCTGTCCATAGGTGGCCTTCTGGGAGAAATCATAACGCTTGCCGGAATTGTCGGTGGCGCTCACGGAAACCACAAACGACTTTCCAGAGGCATAAGCCAAAGAAAAAGGTACATCGCGTAACCATACGGGCATGACCACGGAGGTGTCCACTTTAACCACAAAGGGATGTTTGAGATACCGCGGAATATGTGGGAATACAGAGGTGTTGTAATAGCTCACGCCGATACCTAACTCCTGAATGGTTTGACGCATCACACTGCGAGACCCCAGTACACCTTTCTCCGTTGCAACATTGGCCTGCTCACCAAACAAATCGCCTGCGATGAAATCCTCCATTTTGATCGAGGGCTTATCAGACTCTTCAATGATGACACTGGCACCTGATTCGTATATCGGCAGCGTCGTCTTGAGGTAGATATAAGCCAAGGCCAGGAAGACCACTACCGAAATCACAAACCACCAACGATTTGCCCTGATGTCATCCGTCAAACCGGTCAGGTCAATGTCGTCGCCGTTAGGATTTGTTGACTGCTTTTTACTGGTCATAGCTTATTGGGCCTCGCGCAAAACAAGTGAAGTGATCAGAGTGAGTGTGGCCAAGATGGAAGTAACCACGGCAACGGTAGGGCTGATGGTGGCACCGCCACGACGACGGATCGGCTGCACATACACCACATCATCGGGATGCAACCACGCCACTTCGGCATCCAGCGGCTGTTTGGTGGTCAAATCCACCAAGAGCTCCTTGTAGCCACCCTCGGTTTGGCGAATGATCTTAACCGTTTTACGATTGCCGAAATAAGTCAAGTCGCCAGCCATGCCGATTCCTTCCAATAACGACATCTTTTCGTTGGGCACATAAAACAACCCTGGTTTATTGACTTCACCCAAAATGGTGACCTTGAAGCTGAGTTTTTTGAACACCACCACTGGTGCATCCATGAACGAGCGAAATTTGGCAGTGACGGCTTCACGCGCATCCGCAATGGATAATCCGCCAACGGCAATCTTCCCTGCCAAAGGCAAATCGATGTTACCCGAAGGGTCTACAATAATACCCTTCTCGTAGGCGCTGCGGTTATCGATATACTGTCGATCTGCCGAAGCGGCAATACCTGGGAATGCCTCTGGATTTTCAGTGAAAACCTGGATGGAAAGGATATCGCCTGGCTTGATCAACAAAACAAACTCCGGATTCTTGCCCGTGCCTGCGCCGCCTTCGTCCTGCAGATAGGTGAATTTCTTCAAGGAGATACAGGATGGCAGCAGTACCACGGCCATCAACAAACAAACATATTTCAAATTTCGGATCATGCGATGTGGCCGCTTATTGCAGCAAGCCGCGGGCGATTACGATTTTCTGAATTTCGGAAGTGCCCTCATAGATCTGAGTGATCTTGGCATCACGCATCAAGCGCTCCACATGGAACTCCTTCACGTAACCATAGCCGCCATGCACCTGCACGGCCTCTACCGTGGTATCCATGGCAACCTTGGAGGCATACAACTTGGCAATGGAACTGGCCTGAGCATAATCAGCGCCCTGATCCTTCAACCAAGCCGCTTTCAAACAAAGCAAACGAGCGGCCTCGATTTCAGTGGCCATGTCGGCCAACTTGAATTGGATGGCTTGGTGCTGGCTGATTTCCTTACCAAACGCCTTGCGCTCTTTCGAATATTTAAGTGCGAGTTCAAATGCGCCAGAGGCGATGCCCAATGCTTGCGCAGCAATACCGATGCGGCCACCCGTGAGGGTCTTCATCGCGAACTTAAAACCGAATCCGTCTTCACCGATGCGGTTCGCCTTTGGGACCTTTACATCGGTAAACATCAACGAATGGGTGTCGGATCCGCGAATGCCCAGTTTGTTTTCCTTTGGACCGATGCTGAAACCCGCCATGCCTTTTTCAACAATTAAACAATTGATGCCGCGGTGGCCCTTGGCTACATCTGTTTGCGCCATCACGAGATACACACTGGCACTACTGCCATTGGTAATCCAGTTCTTGGTGCCATTCAACAGGTAATGGTCGCCCATATCAATGGCCGTGGTGCGCTGCGAGGTGGCATCCGAGCCGGCTTCAGGCTCCGACAAACAAAAGGCTCCAATCATTTCGCCCTTGGCCAAAGGCACCAAATATTTTTGTTTTTGCTCCTCGTTGGCGAAAGTCTCCAATCCCCAGCATACAAGGGAGTTGTTCACCGACATGACCACAGAGGCGGATGCATCAACCTTCGAAATCTCTTCCATGGCCAACACATATGAAACAGTGTCCAAACCGGCACCGCCATATTTGGGATCCACCATCATACCCATGAAACCCAACTCACCTAGTTTCTTGATCTGCTCGGCAGGGAACTTTTGATGCTCGTCTCTTTCAATCACACCTGGCAACAACTCGTTTTGCGCAAAATCGCGGGCGGCCTGCTGTACCTGAAGGTGCTCCTCGGTTAACTCAAAATGCATAAATCAATCGGTTTTTTAAGGATGTAAATTTAGGTTTTTCAATTCTTAACTGTCGGATTAAACCAAAGTTTTAGTATCTTGTTTAACATGGCGACCTCTCACCAAAAACAATAGCCACCAAAACCCCATTTATGTCAGACAATCAATTGATTGCGGGTATCATGTCGGGCACGTCCTTAGATGGTCTCGATGTGGCATTTTGTAGATTCGTAGCCACTGGCTCGTCCATTTCCTTTTCCATGGAACATGCCGAAACCATTCCTTACAACAACGAATGGAAAAAACGGCTGCATGACGCCTACTCGGCAAATGGTGCCAGCCTGATGCAATTGCATGCCGATTTCGGATCCTTCATTGGAGCGCAGTTGAACCGCATCGAGGAAGAAAAAGGGATTGCCGCAGACCTGGTTTCTTCCCACGGACATACCGTTTTCCATCGGCCCGACCTCGGGTTCACTTACCAAATGGGTTCCGGAGCCGTTATCGCCGCAACAACCGGCGTGGATACCGTATGCGACTTCCGAACCACTGATGTGGCTCTAGGGGGACAGGGCGCACCCTTGGTACCTATCGGCGACCGGTTGCTTTTCAGCGGTCACCGCTTCTGCCTCAATCTTGGCGGAATCGCCAACATTTCCTTCGAGGATGGCGACGAAGTGAAGGCTTTTGACATATGCCCCGTGAACATGGCTCTAAATATGCTGGCTGCCGAAGCGGGAAAGGATTTTGACGAAAGCGGACAAATGGCGCTGCAAGGTCAAATCAACGCACAACTGCTGACACAACTCAACAACATCCCCCTCTACCAACAGGCCGGACCCGTTTCTCTTGGTCGCGAATGGTTTGAGCAATCCTTCAAACCCTTCATCAGCGACAACAATATCCCACTGAATGATCGGCTACGCACCGTTACAGAACATGTAGCCGAGCGCATCGCTACCGTGTTATTCAAATCACCTGGCACCACCATGCTCACCACAGGTGGTGGCGCCTTCAATGACTTCCTCATCGAATCCATCGAAGAAAAAATATCGCAACACGGCATCCACGTAGTGGTACCCGACGATAACATTGTCTCCTTTAAAGAAGCGCTCATTTTTGCCCTGCTAGGATGGCTCAGGATGCGCGAAGAGGTCAACACCTTCGCGTCCGTTACCGGTGCCAAACACAATTCCATCGGTGGATGTGTGTATTTGGGCGCCTAACCCCATGCAGGTTCATTAACTTTGCAATCGTTTCCTGTTTCACCTTAAATCACGGCGCCTGCTCATGCTGCATATTTCCTTCGATCCCTTCCCTGTATTAACCACCGAACGCCTCGTCCTACGTCGATTGACCCATGCGGATGCCGAGGAGGTATTTCAGATGAGACGTGATGAAACCCTGATGCAATACGTGGCACGCCCTATCGCCAAGACATTGGAGGATGCAGTTGGATTGATCCGGTCAGTGGACGAGGGTATCGAAAAAAATCAAAATATCAATTGGGGCATCACACTGAAGGGTGAGGATAAAGTAATTGGAGTGGTGGGTATCGTGAGAACCACCCCCGAACATCACCGTGCCGAAATCGGCTACCTGCTCGCCGGCGAACATCAAAAGAAAGGGATCATCAGTGAAGCCATCAAGGAGATTCTCCAATTCGGTTTCCTACAGCTGAACCTACACCTCATTGAAGCCATCACCGATCCACGTAACACCGCC
>JBMTLM010000083.1:0-7244 GCA_049431185.1 Bacteroidia bacterium
GAGGTTCGCACCGAGGTGGGGCGCGTTTATCGCAAGATCACCGAGGTGGCGAAGGAATGGAAGGCGGATCTGGTGATCATGGGAACCCATGGTGCCAACGGATACCAGAAGTTTGCGTTGGGCACTAACACCTCTCGGGTGGTGCAAGAGGCCCCTTGTCCGGTTTTGTCGGTACAAACCCACGCCACGGATGTCGGCTTCAAGAAAATCATTCTCCCCATTGATGAAACCAACGAATCACGCCAAAAGGTGCCTTTTGCAGTTGGGCTTGCACAATTCTACAACGCACAAATCATTCTACTCGGCATCATCAATTTCAGCGGTAACGATTTGGTGCGTCGCTTCAAAATCAAAGTGGAGCAGGTGGAGGATTATGTGGTGAACCACGGTCTCGATTACGAAACGGTTTATCGCGAAGGCAATGATCTGGCGGGAATCACAATGAAAACGTCCGAGGAGGTAGGTGCTGATTTATTGGTGATCATGACCGAGCAGGAGCCCTCCATCACCGGATTTCTGTTAGGCACCTATGCCACCCGCGTAGTAAATAACTCCAAGATTCCTGTACTCAGCATCCATCCTACAGAGGTGGATCCCGATAAGATTACAGTGCGTTTTTAAGGCTTGATACCAAACACTTCTTGTAACAGGGCTGATCCGGTTCCGATTGGATCCTTTCTGATTTTGGCTTCCTCTTCGGCTACTAATTTGAAAAGTCCTTCAATGGCCTTAACAGTAACATATTCCTCCAAATTGGGATTCACTTTTTTCACCATCGGCAACTTGTTGTAGTTCTTAGCCAATGGGGTCCAGTATTTGGTGACTTGAACCTTTTTCAGGGAAGCCTTAACGATGGGACTGAATTCCCGCTTGAGGTCGGGAGTTGTTTTCGATTGCAAAAAGTTGGTGGCTGAGTTGTCGCCTCCACGCAAAATGGTGAGGCCGTCATTGATCGACATCGAGGTGATGGCTTTCACAAAAATGGGTGCCGCTTTTTTGGCGGCGTCTTCGGCAGCTCGGTTTAAGGATTTTACAAAAGCATCCGTTTGCTTTTGCATGCCTATCGACTTCAAGGTGCTTTCCATTTCCCTGGCCTCTTTTGGAAACGGTATTTTGATGGCCGGATTCTTATAAAAACCATCCACTTTGGAGGCTCGCTCGGATGAGGCGTTGGAGCCGCGGTTCAGGGCTTCCTTGAGTCCGCTTACGATTTTGTCATTGGACAAGCCTTGTCCCAAGTTTTGATTGAGGGAGTTGATGGCATTGTTCAGGTTGATTTGTCCCAGAGCGGGTATCGATAACGATAGGGCGCAGGCGAAAAAAAACAAAAAGCGGTTCGTTTTCATGATGTTGAATCTTTTAGGATGTTACAAATATATCGGTTTACAAAACCTCCTTTGCAATTCTTTTGCCAAAATTCAAGAAGGCTGAAATTTTATTGCTGCATCTTTGCAGTATGAATGCTGAAATCATCACCATAGGCGACGAATTGTTGATCGGACAAGTGTTGGACACCAACAGTGCGTGGATGGCGCAAAGGCTGAATGAGGCGGGGGGGCGTGTAACCCACAAGCAAACCGTGGGCGATGTGCCCGGTCAAATGGCTACAGCCATCCAAACCGCCTTGCAGCGCAGTGATTTGGTGTTGGTTACGGGTGGATTGGGTCCTACCAAGGATGATAAAACCCGTGAAGTGTTGTGCCAGTTATATGGATGTGGATTGGTGGTGGATACGGCGACCTTGCAGCGCATGGATGCCTATTTCACGGCTAGAGGCCGAACCCTGAGCGAGACCAATCGTGACCAAGCCAATGTCCCTGAGAAATGCACGCCCATCCCCAATCATCATGGTACGGCACCCGGCATGTGGTTTGAGGAAAACGGCCATATTTTGGTTTCGATGCCGGGTGTGCCCTACGAGATGAAGGCGATGATGGACGAATATGTGGTGCCGCAATTACGTCAGCGCTTTGCGCTGCCAGAGGTGATCCATCACACCCTCACCACCATGGGTATTCCGGAGTCACATTTGTCGGATTTGATTTCGAGTTGGGAAAAGGCGTTGCCTGCCCAATTTACTTTGGCCTATCTGCCAGCGCCTGGATTGGTCCGTCTCAGGTTGAGTTGTTATGGGGCACATACCAAAGACGAGTCGTTAATGTTGCAGCTGTTGGACGGTTTGGCCGAAATCGTGCAACCCTATCTTTTTTCCAGAGGCGATGTAACGCCTGAGCAAGCCATCGGCGAGTCGTTGCGGTTACGCCATCAAACCTTGTCGGTGGCTGAAAGTTGTACCGGGGGCTATGTGTCGCATTTGATCACTTCTGTTCCCGGCAGTTCCATTTGGTACATGGGCTCGTCCATTTCATATGACAACGAAGTGAAATCAACCTTTTTGGGTGTGGATGCCAGGGTTATTCAAACGAAGGGGGCGGTGAGCGAGGAGGTGGCACGGGCCATGGCCGAAGGCATCCGTGCCAAGCTGAAAACCACCTGGTCGTTGGCTACCACCGGTGTAGCAGGTCCAGGAGGAGGCACCCCCGAAAAGCCCGTAGGCACGGTTTGGATCGCGTTGTCGGGCCCATTTGGTACCCAAGCAAAGTTATTCCGTTTTGGTGATAACCGATTGAGGAACATACAGATGACTGCTATGATGGCATTCAAAATGCTGCACGACGCCATCCTTGAGCAATCCTGAGGTTATTTTTCGTAATCCCTTGTCATTTTGATGGTTTAACCCTATCTTTGCCCTCCCAAAAAGAATTGAGTCATGTCCAAGATTTGTGACCTTACCGGAAAGAAGTCCATCGTAGGAAACAGCGTTTCCTTCTCCAATAAGAAAACCAAGCGCAGGTTCAATCCGAATTTGCAATTGAAGAAGTTTTACATGCCAGAGACTGGTGAGTGGATTACATTGAAGGTTTCTACCTCCGCCATCCGCACCATCAACAAGAAAGGCATATCCGCTTGCATCAGCCAGGTGCTTAAGACGGGTAAACTTTAATCGGTAACAAAATCCGATCCCATGCAAAGGATCAGGAAAGCCATCGTAGCATTACCGCTAAGGCCGTTTCTGGTCCTTTTTTCTTTGGTGGCATTGGTGGCCCTAGAAAGCGCCACCGCTCAACAGAATTTTTACGATACGGATTTACTCCCAAAGGAATTCCATGCGGGTAGGAGAGAGGCGTTACGCAAATTGATGCCCGATAATTCGGTGGCTTTTGTGTTCTCGAATCCGGTGCGCATCCGAACCAACGATGTGGATTACCCCTACGTGCAGGATCCGGATTTGTATTATCTCACGGGGTTGATGGAATCGGATGCGGTATTGATGTTGATGAAGAACTCCATCGAAGTGAATGGCAAATTCGTGAAGGAGGTGCTGTTCATCATGGGCCGTGATTCTGCGCAAGAGGTATGGACAGGTCGTAGGCTGGGTTTGGAAGAAGCGCGTCAAAAGCTTGGTGTTGATCTGGTGGTTTCCAATCTCGATTTCAACCAATTCTTGATGGACCTTGCCGATTATGGCAAGGTTTGGGCCAAGTTTCCGGTTGATATCCATGAAAGCAAGTCGATGAAAGGCAAGTTGAACGGTTTGGTTTGGCAATTGGAAGAGCGTGCCGAGTATACCGGTACCGAGATTTCCGAGGCGCCCTTGTTGAAACAACTGGCTTCGTTGCGGGAATTCAAATCCAAGGAGGAGTTAACGTTGATGCAGCGTGCTGTTGATATCACCTGTGAAGGCATGGCCGAGGTGATTCGGGCCTTCAAACCTGGCATGACCGAATATCAGGCGCAATCAATTGTGGAGTTTTATTTCAAATACAGGGGCGCAGAAGCACCAGGGTACGGTTCCATCTCGGGTGGAGGTGAAAATTCATGCGTGCTGCATTATGTGACCAATCGTAAAAAATTGGGCGAAGGCGACATGCTCTTGATGGATATGGGTGCCGAATACCATGGTTACACGGCCGATATCACACGCACCATTCCCGTTTCAGGTAAATTCAGTCCCGAGCAAAAAGCCATCTATGAATTGGTGCTCGCTGGTCAATTGGCAGGCATCAAAGCATGTAAGTCAGGCAACAACTTTTACGACCCAGGTAATGCTGCCATGTCAGTCATTTCAGAAGGCTTAGTAAAGTTGGGCATCTTGAAAGACAAATCAGGCGCCCGCCGCTACTTCAACCATGGCACCAGTCACTACCTGGGCTTGGAAGTACATGATGCCGGAACCTATGGCCCCCTGCAGGCCGGTCAGGTCATCACGGTTGAGCCTGGTATCTATATTCCGGCCGGTTCGCCATGTGACAAGAAATGGTGGAATATTGGGGTGCGTATCGAAGATGATATTTTAATTACTGATAATGAGCCTATTAATATGTCGAAAGCACTGCCCAAGTCGGTGGAGGCTTTGGAAAAACTAATGGCAGAACCAAGTCTATTTGATTCCCTTAAATAATTCGATTTCGGTTTGTAAAATCCTTTGGGGATCATTACCTTTGCACACTCAAATTTAATTCGAGGTCAACATGGCTAAGAAAGGCAACAGGGTACAAGTAATCATGGAGTGCACCGAGCACAAGAACAGCGGTATGCCCGGCACGTCCCGTTACATCACTACCAAGAACAAAAAGAACACTACCGAGCGTTTGGAGTTGAAAAAATACAACCGAATCCTCAAGAAGGTAACCGTTCACAAAGAAATCAAGTAATCTCTATCAACATCCATAATCCATGGCAAAGAAAGTTGTAGCAACGCTCAAAACCGGTAAGGGAAAGGAATTCTCGAAAGTAATCAAGATGGTGAAGTCGCCATCGGGCAGTTACTCCTTCAAAGAGGAGGTGGTACACAACGACCATATCAAGGATTTCCTCAAAGACAAGTAATATCCGGTATCCGGACATAAGGGCTTCTTTCATCCTGAAGGAAGCTTTTTTTGTTTCCACAACCCAGCCATAACCACATGGGATTATTCGATTTTTTTAAGAAGACTAAAAAAGAGGATCTCGACGAGGGGTTGACCAAAACCCGTGAGAGCGTCTTTTCGCGGCTCACCAAAGCGGTCATCGGTAAATCCACGGTGGATGATGAGGTACTCGATAACATCGAGGAAATACTCCTTTCCTCCGATGTGGGAGTACCTACCACACTCAAGATTATCGATCGGCTACAACAACGGGTGTCCCGCGATAAGTTTATCAGCACTTCTGAGTTAAACCGATTGTTGCGGGAGGAAATCATTGGCTTACTCACCGAAAACGACAAAGCCATCGTACCTACAAATACCAGCGGTGCCGCCGTTAAGCCTTATGTCATCATGGTGGTGGGCGTGAACGGTGTGGGCAAAACCACCACCATCGGCAAACTGGCATACCGACTTAAAGGCGAAGGCAAAAAGGTGATTCTCGGTGCAGCTGATACCTTCCGCGCTGCTGCCGTTGACCAACTTACCATTTGGTCGAAGCGCGCCGATTGCCATATCGTTTCCCAGGGCATGGGCGCCGATCCAGCCTCCGTGGCATTCGATACCGTACAAGCTGCCGTGGCTCAACAAGCGGATGTTTGCATCATCGATACCGCAGGCCGCCTACACAACAAAGTGAATCTGATGAATGAGCTTTCTAAGATTCGTCGTGTGATGCAAAAGGTGGTTCCTGATGCGCCGCATGAAGTACTATTGGTCTTGGATGCCTCTACGGGTCAGAACGCCATTGAGCAAGCCAAACAATTCACTGCCGCCACCGAAGTAAATGCATTGGCTTTAACTAAACTCGATGGCACCGCCAAAGGGGGTGTTGTGATCGGTATCTCCGACCAGTTCCAAATACCGGTTCGCTATATTGGTTTAGGTGAAAAACCCGAAGACCTCAAGCCGTTTGACCGCGCTGCATTCATAGACTCTCTTTTCGGCGAAAGCTCCATTAGCTGACAATCGCATCCAGGCATGAGAACTAAAACCACTCGCACCAACCGCATCAACGTGGTCACACTGGGTTGCTCCAAGAACGTGGTGGATTCAGAAGTGCTCATGGGCCAGTTGCAAGCCAACGATTTTGAGGTGGCGCATGAAGCCGATGCTCAAACAGACGACATTGTCATCATCAATACCTGTGGTTTCATCGATAATGCCAAGCAGGAATCCATAGACACCATCCTGCATTTCGCCAAGGAACGAGAACAAGGTAAAATCAGTAAACTGATTGTTACCGGATGCCTCTCCGAACGCTACAAGCCCGACTTGGAAAAGGAGATATCCGATGTGGATCATTTTTTCGGCACGCGCGATTTGCCTTTGCTATTGAATACCCTTGGAGCCGATTTCAAACATGAACTGGTAGGTGAACGGATGCTCACCACACCTCGTCATTTTGCCTATCTGAAAATTTCCGAAGGTTGCGATCGTCCTTGTTCCTTCTGCGCCATTCCGCTGATGCGTGGTGGTCATATTTCGCGTTCCATGGAAGATTTGGAGGCCGAAGCACGTGCGTTGGCAGCCAAAGGCACTAAGGAACTGCTTATCATCGCTCAAGATTCCACCTATTATGGACTGGACCTTTACAAAGAGCGCCGTTTAGGTGAATTGCTAAAACGATTGTCGCAGGTGGAAGGTATTGAATGGATCAAGCTCCATTATGCGTTCCCTACAGGATTTCCCATGGATGTGTTGGACGTGATGCGGGATACAACCAACATTTGCAACTACATCGATATTCCTTTGCAGCATGCCAGCGACAATGTGTTGAAGTCGATGCGCCGAGGCACCACCATGGCCAAAACCGAAGAGCTGATCGCCACCATTCGCGAACGTGTGCCGGGTATCGCTATCCGCACGACACTCATCTCGGGCTGCCCTGGAGAGACCGAAGAGGATCATCGTGCCATGTTGGAATTCGTGAAACGCAACCGTTTTGACCGTTTGGGCGTGTTTGCCTACTCTCACGAGGAGAATACACACGCATTTTCTTTAGAGGATGATGTGCCTGCCGATATCAAGCAGGAGCGCGTGGATGAAATCATGGCTGTACAGCAGCGGATCTCTGCGGATATCAACCAATCCAAAGTCGGACAGGAATTCAAGGTGCTCATCGACCGCAAGGAGGGAAGCTACTACGTTGGACGTACCGAGTTCGACTCACCAGAGGTGGATAACGAAGTGTTGATCGAGGCCAAAGACCTGTATCTGCGTCAAGGTAATTTCGTTCATGTGCGCATCACCGATGCGGGAGAATTCGACCTCTTC
>JBMTLM010000084.1:0-7231 GCA_049431185.1 Bacteroidia bacterium
GGTAAAAACTCCGATAACTGGAACACCTCAATGAAAAAAAGCATGAGATGATGAAGAAGCACCAAAATGGCGGCATAAATGACGTACCAATTCACACCAAACTGTTTAATGGATGGTACCGCATCTGATTCATATCCTTCACGAGGTGCAATGAATTTCAACACCGTAGGCCTGGCATAGGCCATGAATACACAAGCGGCCGTATGCATTCCCAGGGTATTGGAGAACATGTCGATGACAAGACCCAAAATGAAAGCGATTACCAATAGCAGCGGGCCGGGTATTCGTACAGGCAACATCAACAAAAACATCACATAAATGAATGGATTGATGTATCCACCCAGGTGGATATTGTTGAACAAAGCCACCTGTATCATCAGCAGGATGAAAAATGAAACGATATACCTAATCAAATCAGTTATCATCTGCAGCAACTGTTTCTTGTTCCAATTTTCGCTGTTCGTCCTTAAGCAGGTTCTTAACGATGTATACGTGTGTCAAACGGGCGTAATCAGCTGCCAGTTTGATATCAATGAGATAAAAGTTAGCATCGGAGCGCAACTCATATTCGGAAACGGTTCCCACGGGAACGCCCTCGGGAAAGACCGTTGAGAACACCGTTGTGACCAAGGTGTCGCCCTTTTTGAACTTGACGTGTTTGGCAATCTCCAGCAATTCCGCCTTGCGGCTGTCCTCACCGTTCCAAACCACAGATCCGAAGTAATTGCTTTTCTTGAAGCGTGCGCTGATCCTACTGTTTTTGTGCAGCAACGACATGACCGTACAATAATGCTCCGAAACATCTTTGACAATTCCCACCACGCCATCACTGGAGATGACACCCATGTCTGGTAGGATTCCATGTTTGGTGCCTTTGTCAAGGGTTAAGTAATTGTTCCGCCTGTTGATTGAACTGTTTACCACACGAGCAGTGGTATAGGTGTATTGTTGCATCAATCCGGAGTCGCGGACGCTGCTGTCGGCGGGTTGCAGATTGTAGAAATTCGTAATCAGTCGGCTTCTCAACTCGGCATTCTCGCGTGCCAGGCTTTCGTTTGTTTGGCGAAGGTTCAGGTATTCTGAAATACCATGAACGGTTTCCATGATGGAGGCCACCACTCGGTTGGCGGAATTAAAAACATAAACCTGTTGAAAGCGGTTGTTCAGCACCACCAAATACAGACTCAAAAACCACAGGAACAGGAAAAGCAATGTGAAGTTATTCCTCCAGAGCAGTTGAAAAAGCCTTTTCATCTCATGTTAAACAACTAAGGAACCATCGCCTCAGCCGATTCGTCAGGGGATCAAGAATTTGAAACGATCAATGTTTTTCAGCGCAATACCCGTACCGCGCACGACTGCACGCAAAGGGTCTTCAGCAATATGGACGGGCAACTTCGTCTTCATGGAAATACGCTTATCGAGTCCACGCAGCAAGGCACCGCCACCGGTAAGGTAGATTCCGGTTCGATAAATATCGGCTGACAATTCAGGAGGTGTCATTTCCAAAGCCTTTAAAATGGCCTCCTCGATTTTGGAAATGGATTTATCCAAGGCATGGGCGATTTCAGAATAGGAAACGGTGATCTCTTTAGGTATACCGGTCATCAAGTCCCTTCCATGTACTGCGAAGTCTGGAGGAGGATTATCCAACTCCGGTAATGCGGATCCGGCTTCAATCTTGATACGCTCAGCGGAGCGCTCTCCGATAAGGATGTTGTGCTGTCGGCGCATGTAATCCCAAATGTCGGTGGTGAAACCGTCACCGGCTACACGGATGGATTGATCACAGACAATGCCACCCAATGCGATTACGGCGATTTCGCTCGTTCCTCCACCAATATCGATGACCATGTTACCCATGGGCTCCTCCACATCGATTCCGATACCAATGGCAGCTGCCATGGGTTCGTGAATCAGGTAAACTTCCTTTCCTCCTGCATGTTCAGCGGAGTCGCGAACGGCCCTTTTTTCCACCTCAGTAATACCGGATGGAATGCAAATAACCATCTTCAGGGAAGGAGAAAAAAGCCTGCGTCCGGGATTGATCATTTTGATCATTCCGCGAATCATGTGCTCAGCAGCATCAAAATCGGCAATAACACCATCCTTGAGCGGCCGAATGGTTTTAATGTTCTCGTGCGTTTTGCCATGCATCATCATGGCCTGCTTGCCCACGGCGAGTACTTTTCCAGACATGCGGTCGATGGCCACAATCGATGGCTCATCCACGACCACTTTGTCGTTGGCAATAATCAGCGTGTTGGCAGTGCCTAAATCAATGGCTATTTCTTGAGTGAGGAAGTCAAACAGTCCCATTTCGAATGATTGCGATGAATGCGAGTGACCATCGGGTCATCGGTGTAAAGATAGTGAAGTAATATCTTAAAACCCCACCCACATATTTTCTAAAAAATCAGTGTTTGAAATGCCTCGTTCCGGTTAAAACCATGACCAAACCCATTTCATCACATTTAAGGATGGAATCCTGGTCTTTGATGGAACCTCCGGGTTGAATGACGGCCTTGATTCCTGCCTGTCCGGCAATCTCTACACAATCCGGGAATGGAAAAAAGGCATCAGAAGCCATCACCGCTCCGTTTAAGTCCAATCCAAAATGAGCGGCCTTATCAATCGCCTGTTTGAGTGCATCCACCCTGGAAGTTTGTCCAACCCCTGCCGCCAAAAGCCGATTACCCTTGGCTAAAACAATGGTGTTTGAGCGACTATGTTTGACGATTTTATTGGCAAACAACAGATCCGAAATTTGATTAAGGTTGGGTTGAATCTGAGTCACCGTTTTGAGGTCCGCTTCAGTCTCTGTCTTATCATCACTAGACTGCCATAGCATTCCGTTCAACACAGACCGCAACACCCCTGTTTGGGATGGCATATCTTTAAGCTTCAGTATTATACGATTCTTTTTGCCCATCAAGATGGTTAATGCCTCAGGCGTGAAATCGGGCGCTATCAACACCTCGAAAAACAGTTTGCCGATATCTTCAGCCAAGGGCTGATCAATGGTGGATGTAATCACAATAATACCTCCGAAGGCGGAGACAGGGTCGGCGTCCAAAGCGTTGCGCCAGTTGGTCATTGCATCAGCACCGCAGGCCACTCCGCATGCATTGTTATGTTTAACCACGGCGGCCATGGGTCCTTCAAATTCACGGGCCAGGGAAATGGCCGCATCGATGTCCAACAAATTGTTATAAGATAATTCCTTACCTGACAATTGATCAAAAACATCCTCCAATTTTCCATAAAAAACACCTTGTTGATGTGGGTTCTCGCCATAACGCAACACTTTGCCTGCACCACTTGGATAAAACAGCCGGTCCATTTCGCCCGTAAGAGTCCAATATCCGATCATCCGATCATAGGCAGATGTCGTTTCGAAAGCCTGGGCCGCGAATGACCTTCGGAAGGTTTCCGTAGTGCAGCCACCATTGTTTTGTAATTGCTGAATCAATGACGGATATTGCTTGTAAGAGGATACGACGTTTACAAACCGAAAGTTTTTGGCAGCCGCCCGAAGTAATGAAACGCCGCCAATGTCAATTTTTTCTATGATTTCCGATTCCGTACCTCCAGCGGCAAGGGTGTCGGAAAAAGGATATAAATCAACCACTACCAAGTCGATTGAAGGTATTTGAAATTCAGCACATTGAGCCTGGTCGACAGCATCATCCCGTCGATTTAATATACCACCAAAAACCTTGGGGTGCAGCGTTTTCACCCTTCCTCCGAGGATGGATGGGAAGTCGGTCAAATCTTCCACTGCCCTAACCTCCAAACCCAAACGATGGATGAAATCATAGGTTCCGCCCGTTGCCAACAGCTGAACGCCTGACGAAACGAGATAACGAGCTAGCTCCTCGAGTCCGGTCTTATGATAAACCGAAATTAAAGCGGTACGGACAGGCAAGGCGGAGGATGTCATAAGTTGGGTGATTTGAGGTTCGTTTAAAAGTGCAAATTTAACCAATGCCGACACCTCAAAACCGAGTTATGAGCAGCTGTTGACAATTTCGCCTCGGCAAACAAACATACCGATCTGCCGGACCATTTTGATTGTGCAATGACTACCTTTGTTGCAAGCCTATCAAGCCTTCAACATGCTGCTTTTTTGGAAACTCATTCGTGAGAGCATCCTATTCGCCTTCCACGCCTTATCGGCCAATCGTTTGCGTACGATACTGTCATTACTCGGAATCACGATTGGCATCTTCACCATCATCATTGTTTTCACAGTCGTCGATTCATTGGAACGAAATGTGAGAAGCAGTGTGGAGTCTCTGGGTGATAACGTAGTATATGTGCAAAAGTGGCCGTGGACTTTCGGTTCCGATTATCCGTGGTGGAAGTATTGGCAGCGACCCAATCCTAAATACAAGGAGATGGAGATGATCCGGGATCGATCCAATGCGGCCCAATACCTGTGTTTCGAAATCCAGATTTCCGGAAAAACCGTGCGCTACCAGTCGAACGCCGTTGAAAACGCAGCCATTTCAGCCGTGTCCCATGAGTACGACATGATCAAGTCCTTTGATTTGGAAGAAGGCCGGTACTTCACGGAAATTGAGTCTGAAAGTGGAAGGCCGGTTGCCATCATCGGACATGCCTTGAAAGTTTCGTTGTTTGGGGAACAAGAGGCCGCGGGCAAATTGATCAAGGCCGACGGAAGAAAGTTAGAGGTGATAGGTGTATTCAAGAAGGAGGGTAGTAGTGTTATCGACATGGGTAGCGCCGATAATTCCCTCGTAATGCCCCTTAATTATGTAAGGAACCTGGTCAACCTCGATTCCGATAACCTTCGACCTGCCATACAAGTGAAGGCCAAGTCCGGGGTCGCTAACGAGGAGTTGTTGGATGAGCTAAGGGGGATCATGCGATCCATTCGGCAATTGAAACCATTAGAGGAGGATGATTTTGCATTGAACGAGTCAAAACTGCTTTCGAACCAAGTGGGCAATTTGTTCGGTGTGATTGGTGTTGCAGGATGGATCATTGGCGGGTTCTCCATTTTGGTGGGCGGTTTCGGTATCGCCAACATCATGTTTGTTTCCGTGCGCGAAAGAACCAACCAGATAGGTATACAAAAATCATTGGGTGCTAAAAACTACTTCATCCTTGTTCAATTCCTGTCCGAAGCGGTAACCTTGAGTTTGATTGGAGGCACCATGGGCCTAATGATAGTGTTGCTTATGACGCAGGCGGCTTCTGCAGCGATCGACTTTGATTTGACCTTGTCGCTGGCCAATATCCTTACCGGTTTGGGCATTTCCGCGATTATCGGGATTATTTCCGGCTTTGTTCCGGCCTACACCGCCTCACGCCTAGATCCCGTGGAAGCCATTCGCACCAACGGCTGAGGCAGATCAGATACCAGTAATTTTTTTCAGCTCATGCTCTATCAACATGAGGGGTGACGCAATGGCATTTACATATTGAAAATTGCCTTCACGAGAGTGGTTAATCGACAATTGCACAGGGCTTGCCTCGCTTTGAACCGCATTGGCTTTGAATCGCTGCGTGGTTGAATCGTAAGTCAAATATGGAGCACCAGACGAACCGAACCTGAAGTAACCCCTGATCAGGTACCTGAATCCTTCAAGGATATAATTGCCGCCAACCCGATCATGAAACACCTGATGTTGGTCGAGATAGCCTTCGATGGTGGCATTGTTTAAAAGCCGCCCCATCAACCCACCGGGTGAGCTTTGAAGGCAAAAAAGCTGTGACTGGCCATCCTCATGCAATGAAAAGTCTATTTCTACCGACGGTATTTTGCTTGCCAGGTGCAAACTCTCCGGCCGCATTCTATACAGAGCGATATCGGATGCATAGAAAGCTTGGACCAACTCCAATTCTATGAGGAAGGTGTGCCGTTCCAATGGTGGCTCAAAAAAACGACAATGCGAGGGGAAGGCATCGGCCGCTTGGGGATCACCAAAGAAAGCGTTTTCCTTGAACTGCATAATCAAGTGCGGTTTGCAAACGCCAGATGCGCCCAATCCAACCCACCTGGTATCAAAACCCGAACCGCGGATGGTTTCCGAAACCCCATTGGCCAGATTAGGGTCTGGCAGCTCTAGGTAACGAGTTCCTGAGGAGGCATCCATCACAAAGCACCTCTCCAAATGCGCCTTTTGGGATTCGCTGAGCTTGGGTGCCAATACTTCCTCAAATACGTGATTGGGTATGCTTCTGATCAAATGACACTCCGTTCGTAAATTATGAGCCACCGACAAGAAATAACCCTGTCCGATATGGAAAGTGATGATGTTATTGTCGAAGTGCCGGCGCTGCGGATGTCCAACACCAAAAACCCACATGATTCTGAAAAGCGGAGATTCGTTTTCAGATACGATAGAACGAAAGGAATGACCTGCTTGCATAACGAGGCTGGGAGGTTGGATGAATACATTTAGCGATTACAAAAGTGCTGAAAAACAATGTATTTTGTAGAAATAATCCAAACAAGTTGCTAAGTGGCCAGCATTCGAGTGGAAAGCTTTGAAAACAGTATCGTTTAACTTAACTTAGCAAACCTTAAAGGAAAAATCCGGACCCTAACCACAAGACACGCGAGAATATCTAATTGTCATGAAGAAAATTCTAGTGCTGTCAGGACTTCTGGTCACTGTGCTTTTAATGAGCAACTTCACGGTTCGTGAAGATGTAGCAAAACCTTTCCATTCACAGGAAGAACTGGAAGTGTTTCAAAACATGGCCAATACGCCACTCGTACCAGGTCAATATTTCCTCACTTCACTCAGTTGTAAAGGTTGCCATGGTTATGATACCTTGATGCAAGCAAACATCGACGAGAATGGGAACGATGTGAATTTGTTCGATCGCTGGGAGGGTAGCATGATGGCCTTGAGTGCCAAGGACCCTCTGTGGAGAGCAAAGGTCAGCCACGAGTCATTGGTAAACCCTGCCCATAGTAATGCTTTAGAGACAAAATGCACCTCGTGCCATGCCCCAATGGGTCATTATGATGCCATTTACGGCGGCGCCACACACTATACCTTGGCTGACTTGGTTAATGACTCTCTAGGTCTCGATGGCGTGTCATGTGCCGGTTGTCATACGATTTCCCCCAATGTGGGTAACACCTTCTCTGGTGAGATTCCTTTTGACACCACGCGTCAAATTTACGGGCCCTTCCCTGGACCTTTCGCCGGCCCGATGCAACTGTATGAAGGCTACACACCCGTCTACA
>JBMTLM010000085.1:0-7191 GCA_049431185.1 Bacteroidia bacterium
CCCCAAAACCCCAAAACCCCAAGAGGCAGATTATTTAAATTGCAATATGCATGGCATCAGCGTTGCTGGAGATTATGAGTTGAGCTTGAATTGCTTTAGACCCCAGAAACCCTGGATCTGTTGTTCTTATTCTGCGCGTAGGAAACTTGGTTTGACTGGCTGGATGCCGCCGCGTTGGGTGCGCGTGAGTTCTTGGGTTTGGCTTGCTGAGTTGCCTTCTGCTTGTTGATCTGCTGGCTCAGCTGGGCGGCGCGCTAGCGGTTCTCCAAGATCGCGTTGTTGAGGTCGTTGCCCCTTCGAGAAGTCCGCGCTTAGGTAGTTCTGACCGTATGCAGGGTTGCCACCTTGGCCATACCCAGCGGCAGAGTTCTGCTGTTGCATGGAGGACTGCACCGATGTTGATTGGCCGTAGTGGCTGCGCTGCATGGACTGCGAGTTGAAGTTCGGATTGCCCATATGGCCTCCCAAGTCTACCACCAAGGTCATCTTAATCAAACTACTTACTCGTGTTGGCGAACTGTTGGCCTCCTTGGCGCTAGGGGTTGAAGCCTTGGTAGGATGCAGCGACGCGTGCCTGGGGGCTGATTGGCTGCACTCGCTGCTGCTGGGCTTGGCTGTTACGGTTAGTCGTGTCGCTGTTGGGGTCCTTTCCATCCCATGCCGTACCGATATCGAAGAAACCGACCATTTGAAAGCTTCGAATGAAATCCGAGCGTATCGGACGATTCAACAAATATTGAAAGAGTGGTACACGCAATTCATTGTTGACCACCGCAAAATTGTTACCGTTTCGGATATTCTGTATGAATCCTCGCATGTTGGTGGCGATGGCTTGAAAACCAAAATTTTGGTTGGGATTCACGGGTATGGAGTAATCGAAAATATCTGAGGGCACAATGGCATTGTCTTGGGAGCCGAGGTAATACACGATCTTCTGATCGCCAAAAGATGAACTGGCAGCCAAACGGCTGGCCCATACGATTTGCCGATGCACCTTTTGATAATGACGGAAATCCACACCAACCACACCAAGCCAGGTATTCTGACGATCAATCTGCCTGAAACCCTCCGCGAACAACTTATATCGTACTCCATTCAACAGATTGAGTCCTTTGTTCAACGTATTGTCATACACATATTCGAGTTTAACACTTCCCCAATAGTTGTTACGCGTAGGTTCGCTCAACGAAACATAATCCGTTGCCAAGGTCACAATGCGATCAGTTCTGAGCGAGACGGAGCCTCTCAGGGAGGCAAGGTCATTGAACGGATATTTCAATATCCCTTTGCCTTCATGCGTATGCACTTTAACATACGTGAACCCATCCACATATTCTCGTGCTTGCCTCGAGAAGGCCAATGAACGATCGAACTTGTATTTCAGGTTTTCATATCCCAGGAAATACTCATTTGAGTTGAAATCGCCCGAAAGCCGCACACCGCCTGAGATCTTATAGTCATCCATCAGATCAGCAACACCCACCTTCAACAATGCGTTTAATCCCGGATCGAAATAAAAGGCGCCTCCCGTATAGGCCTGATAGGTCGAGTTCTGCAAACTGTTATCGAGTTGGGTAACGAAATAGTCTGTAGAAAATGCCAAATCGTAATTACGTTGCTTGGGCAGCCAAAAAGAATCTCGTTCTGAAACTTTAGGCGCTGTTGAAACAGCTAAGGTGTTGGGAACATCCACAACCGAATCCTGTTGCGGCGTCACAGGTTTTTCGGGAACGGTTTGATTGGATTTGCGAATCCGGTCTGGTTTGCGAAACTCCGACTGAAACACGTAGTTGTTGATATCGATTTTTCCGGAATCAGCAGGAGAGGTAGTTGATTGCACAGCGGTCTGTGGGGCAGGCGGCTGGGCCTGCGGTGGCTGAGTCTGTAGGACCGGTGATTGTTTTTGTTTGGGCTGTTTAGAATGTTTGGCCGATAGCAATTTCCTTGTCTGGGAGATGGTGGGAGCAATCGTATCGGTTAATACAGGATTGCCGATAGTTCTGACGCCCAATCGATATTTGCCGTTGCTGTAATAAGCCTCTACATATTGATTACGCGCCACATGATGTTCCGTAACGCCAACGGCGTAGTTGGACTGTGTGTACCTCGACACCACCGGCTTATAATGCTCAGCGGTGTCCACATAAGCCAACACGCTATCGATGGTTGCCAAATACAGATTGGTAATTCCCGAGGCGTCGCTCAAATAATAGATTCGTCCGGAATCAGCAGCCAAAGGCCACGTTTCGTCAGCAAGTGCCGTAGAGGTAAGACGTGTAAGTAGGGAATCCTTTGGAGGGAAGGGCATAGAGAACAAATCAAATTGATTCCAATCACTTAACAATCTGCCCGAGGTGGCCCCCAACGTGTCGTTGTCACGATTGGATGAAAAATAAATAGTGTTACCATCCCTTGAAAAGGTAGGATACAAATCGTCATGATAGTCTTTGGTAAGGTTAGCTGCTGAACGGCTGCGTGTATTATAAACATATACATCCGACATACCGTTTTGAATGCCTGATAAAACGATGTCTTGACCGTTGGGGGCATACGACATTTGCAGTACCTTATCGAAATACATGAATTTACTGCGTTCCCGCTTCTGTTTGCGATCTTGAAAATGGTATTCCAACCACAAGTTTCCCTTGTGCTCCTTTAAGACCGTCAAAAACCGACCGGATGGATGCCAAGCCAGCACAGGAAAACTACGGTCCGGTTTCTGTTGTAAAGTTTTATAGCCACCTTTCATCACCTTGCGGCGCTTACCGGTTTCCAGATCTTTGATGTAAACCTTGTATTTACCAATCTCATTGGTAACCCATGCAACGCTGCGCCCGTCAGGACTCAAACGGACAAAATCGTATGTCCTTCCGGTTTTGGGTCGCGTAATTTCCCTTCGTTCGGGATTAGAGGTATTGACGACATCCTGTTCGTAATACTTGATGTAATACGTCTGCCAACTGCGCATCAGTCGCTTCAGGTTCATACCCAAAACAAAAGAAAAACCGTTTTCCACACTTCGGTTCACGCGTGTCATGTAAAGCAGATTGGAAATAGAGGTTTGTCCGTAAGCGTTGGCTATGTAATTCCACATGGATTGTCCTGCCAATGCTGCTTCTTGCTCTGGCAAGCGGTTGAAGTGCAAAAAATCCTCTCCCCTAAAACCGTCACGCATCAGATTGTCTTGTTCAGGACCCCATCCTTTCGAAACATAAGCGATGAGACCTTTCTCAAACCAAACGGGAACGGTGAGTAACACGGCACTTTGAATGCGGTCTTTAAGGTTGCCACCATACATGAGCTGCTGAAACAGCACCTGAGCGATACCGGCACGGATTTGTTCAAGCAGGTGTTCATGATCGCCATCGAAATAGATCAGCACCTTGTTGCCGATGACACGGGTCAACCCTCCTGTGTTTCCGGTAACTTCCTCTCCTTCCAAACCGATGTTGGATTGCTTCATGTCGGAATACCGATTGAATATGATGAATTGAAGACGGCCACTGGAACGAAAATCGAAAAGCTGTTCGATCCGTTCAATCTCTTTGTCGGCATGTTGCCCTACGAAACGCGCATGGTCTTTGCCGCCTACATAGAAATAGGTGTCAAAATTCTTGAAACGATAAAAGGTCCACAGGAACTCTTGATGCTGCACCCTGTTTTTACCGAAAGTATTTTGATATCCTTGGTAAAACTGTGCATTGGACTGTTCAGGTGCCAATGAAAGCAACAGCAAAACGAACGCCATCACCACTGACCAATGGTTGCGATGCCTGATCCCACCTGGAGGAAGCCCGGCTTTACAAAAATGTAGGCGCTGCATATCTGCGAATTTAATGAAAATAAGCACGAATGTGGCTGATAATGAGCATGCAAAAGGAATAACGGAAACCTTTTAACTATCAAGGCCGTACAAGTCCATCCCATACTCCTTTTGAATCGAATGAATTACATTTTAATGACATTGTTAACGATAGTGGTGTCCATCCACACTTTGGCATTGGCCCAACCCTGCTCCAATATCTACGTGTTTGATCCGGGCGACAAAAAATCTCATGCGATAATCAGCCGTGAACCCATAATGGATGAAGTGATTGCCAATGGAAGAGCCGCGGCCGTCCAAACTTTTGAGCTGCCTGTCAATTGGCAGGAAGCGGGAAAGGATGCCACGCTGAAAGTCCATGGCTTGTTTGAATGCTCACCCAACTTGGAGTCACGCGATTTCGTCTGGGTTTACTTTAATTTCAATGGAAAAAAAGTGAAAACCGTTACAGTCAATGGCGCCCCCGGAACATCAACCATGAGGATTTTGGATTCACTACAAGTACCGTTTGGAACCAAGGTGACCATGCGTGCCGCCATGGTTTGTGATCAACCCGACGAATTCATTTCATTGAAAAAAGGGTATTTGGAACTGTGCCAAATGGTTGACCCATCCGATTCAAAACCGAAAATGCTCACGCCTTCGGATCCGGAAGACATAGAGCCTTTGTTGCAGATTTCAAATATCGATCACAAAGTGAAGCTTTCGTGGAAATCTGGCGCCAACATCATGCCGAACTTCTTCAAGGTGGAGCGCACGGATGGCAACGGATCTTGGGAGGTGGCTGGATTTGTTAAGGATCATTGCCCGCATCAGGTGGCATGCGACTATGCTTTCATCGACACTCATCCTCATCCCACCACTGTAGGTTATCGCATCGTACGCGTAGACCAAAAAGGGAAAGAATTCATGCTCACCGAGGAGGCAAGACCGGTCAACTGATTGGGTTTTCGTTTGGGTTGTTGTGATAGTGATCAAACACCAGCTTGGCTTTGGCATTTCCAATGATGGCAGCCAAGGCTTCCATATCAGCGTCCCTGACCTTTTTAACCGACTTGAAATGCCTCAATAAATCCATTGCAGTGGTTTCTCCTATGCCTTTGATGGATGCCAATTCGGAGTTTGTAAACTGTTTGCTCCTGCGGTTTCGATGATGGGTGATGCCGAAACGGTGCACCTCGTCGCGCAGCTGCTGAATGATGCGAAGCGTCTCGCCTTTCTTGTCCAGATAAACCGGCACCGAATCATTGGGAAAATAGATCTCCTCTAGTTTTTTCGCAATGCCGATGATGGCCGTTTTTCCGTAAACGCCGAGCGATTCCAGGGCTTTAACGGCAGCACTGAGCTGCCCTTTTCCACCATCCACGATGATCAATTGGGGTAGCGCCCCCCCCTCTTCCAACAAACGGCTGTACCTGCGTGTGATCACCTCTTCCATCGAAGCAAAGTCGTCAGGGCCTACGACCGTTTTAATATTAAAATGCCTGTATTCCGACTTGGCGGGGCGACCATCACGGAACACACTCATCGCTCCAACGGGAAAAGAACCCTGGAAGTTGGAATTATCGAAGCATTCGATATGCCGAGGCTGTTCCGACAACCGAAGATCCTTCATCATCTGCCCCATCAAACGATCAATCCGGTGAGTGGGATCCAATTTGTCATGTTTCAACTCCTGCTCGCGGATATAGTACATGAGGTTTTTCACCGATAGGGTTACCAGATGCTTCTTGTCGCCGATTTTGGGAATCAGGTAGTTGATGCCCGGATTTTTTTCAGATGGCTCGATATTGGTGATGACCTCTTTGGATTGGCTTTGATATCGGATTCGGATATCGTTGATGGCAATCGATAACAACTCTTCCGGCGTCTCGGAAAGCTTCCTTTTTAATTCAGCGGTGTGTGTCTGAATGATGGAGCCATTGCTGATGTGCAGGAAATTCACAAATGCGGATTTTTCACGATCCAGGATGGTGAACACATCCACGTTGTGGATGGTAGGACTTACCACCACCGACTTGCTGCGGTATTGATCCAACAAGGCGATTCGTTCCTTGATGTCATGCGCCTTTTCAAACTCGTGGGATGCAGCATGGCGCATCATCAACTCTTCCAGATAAGAGATCACGGTTTGGATGTTGCCTTTCAATATCTCACGTATTTGCCGGATGGCCTCGTTGTAATCCTCCTCACGCTGCAATCCTTCGCATGGCCCGAGACAATTGCCAATGTGATATTCCAAACACACTCGGAATTTCTTTTTCTCTACATTCTCGGGGCTCAACACCAAGTTGCAGTTGCGAAGTTTGAAGATGCCATTCACCAACTCAATAAGGGCGTACACCATCTTCATATTGGTATAAGGACCAAAATAGGAGGATCCGTCTCGGATCAACTTACGCGTGTAATGGATTCTGGGGAAACGTTCCTTGCGGATGACAATCCATGGAAAGGTTTTGTCGTCCTTGAGCAATACATTGTACTTGGGCTGATGTTTTTTGATCAAACTGTTCTCCAACAACAAGGCATCCTCCTCCGTTTCCACCACCATGTAGCGGATATCGGCGATATGCCTTACCAGGATCTCGGTCTTGCCGCTGTCGTGGTGCTCCTTGTTGAAGTAACTGGAGACCCTTTTCTTGAGGTTCTTGGCCTTGCCTACGTAAATGATGGAACCTTCCTTATTGAAAAACTGATAGATGCCTGGATCGTCGGGCAACAGTGAAACAATGGTGGCAACCTGCTCGGGTACGTTGAAGGAAGCCATGCATCAAGGGTTGTTTGAGAACACCAGCTTTCGCAGCTGGTTGTACTTGATGAAACACTCAACAGCCGAATACCATGAGATGATGATGCCTGCCTTACCATCCAAAAACCCTGTCTTGAATACATATGCGCGAAGGAACCTGAACAATGGACTGTAGAACATCTTGACCCATGCGCCACCCTTACCGGCATTGAACAACGCTTGAGCGCCCAATTGCCCAAACTTTTGCGTTTGCTTGCGAAGCTCTTCCAAGTTGGCATAGCTGTAATGCAATAAATCGCCTTCCAAATGCGCTTGTCGGCCTCCAGGAAACAATTCATATTTATCGTGGGGGTTTACACCGCCCCAACGGCCCTTGGTTCGGTCAAACAGGCGGACCTTGCGATCAGGATACCAGCCACAATGCCGAATCCATTGACCGGAATAGGAGGTCAACCGGTTCATGGAATAACCATCATGTTGCCTTTGCTGTTTGATGTGAAGTATCGAATTGGTAAGTACATCGCTGAGCTGCTCATCGGCATCCAACGACAACACCAAATCGTATGTTGCCAATGCCGCTGCATCATTTTTCTGTTCGATGTGACCGGCGAAGGGTTGG
>JBMTLM010000086.1:0-7113 GCA_049431185.1 Bacteroidia bacterium
AGCATCAAACAGCACCTGCAGTGAATCGATGGGCTCTATGCCAAAGCCTCCTGGGGTTTTTACACTTACCTTGAAAGAGGGGCTGCCATAAGGATCTGTTGGTTGAGAGACTTTCAAAAAGGCAAACAAGGATGATGTGCCGCTGCCATTGTTAGCACAACGGGTATCAGCCCCTGGAACCTTGGCGCCCTGCAATGCGGCCATCAATTTACATGCTAAATCACCCTGTGCATTTAAGAATCTTGATTCAATGGAATCCAAAATGGCTTGACTCAACAATATATTGCCTTGAATACAGTAATTCAGACCAGCAATATGGTTCTTATAGGCAAGGGTGTTGGAGCCGGTGAAACCTGCCGTTTGGACTGAACCATTCACCAATGCCGCAATGCCGTATTGACGATTATTAGGATTGTTCTGGGCATCATTAGCCGTGAGCCATGAAATAATTTGTTGCGGGGTTTCGCCTGCCAACATGCGAGCCCTGGCATTGGCCTGATTGGATGCATTGTAAGAAGCCTGAGTGTTGATCGCCCCGACTCCAGGAATCAGGTCACCCAAAAAATCGGTGGCATAATTTGGGAAGAATAAAATCAAATCCACACAAGATGCACCGGCACTACCTACCTCACCCGTAACGGAATCTACAGCCACAATGGAGAATGTATCTTGAGCCGACAATCGGATTGTAGAAAAAGCTATCAAGCAAGTAAATATGATTTTTTTCATGATGATAAAGTTGTAAGGCAAATATAGAAATTAGAAATTATTCTTACCAATCATTGAAGTGGCCCTGAATCAAAATGACAAAAGTGATTTGCAATGTTACGATGGGATGACAAGTAACCATCCGCTGATTGACCAACCAAATTAAATTCAACCGTTTTTAAAAATCGGACATTATTCTTTATTTTGGTAGCTTAAACCACACATCATATGCAAACAAACATCGCCATCATCGCACTAGCAGCATTGGTTCCCTTGATCGTAGGATTCATTTGGTATCACCCTAAGTTTTTTGGAAACACATGGATGAAGGTGGCACAGGTATCCGAGGAATCGATTAAGAGCTCCAACATGGCCTTGCTATTCGGATTGACTTACCTATTCAGTTTCTTTTTGTCGTTTTCACTACAATACCTCACCATCCATCAGTTGAGTTTGTGGGGTATAGTGGCCGGTCAGCCTGATTTCATGAACCCCAGCTCTGAAGCAGGTCAGATGGTGACCGCTTTTTTGGAAAAATATGGAAATGAATTCAGGACTTTCAAGCACGGGGCATTGCATGGCGTTATTTCAGCACTCACCATCGCATTACCAATTTTAGGCATCAACGCCTTGTTTGAAAGAAAGCCGCGTAAATACATATTCATCCACCTTGGCTATTGGGTGATCACCCTAGGCATCATGGGTGGTATCATCTGTGCGTACGCTTGATATCGCGTAGTTCCCAGAAGAAGGTGTGGCGGAATTAATGCCATTGCCTTTCCTTTTCTCACCGATGATATCGAAGCCCAGAGATAATAAGTAAGAGCTTCGTGTGCGACTACCTTGATTCAACACATCGTTTGGATTGACCTCTTCACCGGCCAAGATATTACTAGTTGCGTCGTATTTCAAATCAACAGAGAACCTTCCAATGTCGAAACCAAGTCCAGCCTGGTAACCCAGGTAAATCGATTTAAAATCGTCGGTCACTTGCGTGGTTTCCACATACCCTTCGATGATGCGACGAACGTCCAGTGTATAGGTTAGCGTAGGCCCGGCACTGACGCGCACAGGACCTAGTTTCAATCCTACCAGCACAGGCATTTGAATGTTCATAAAGCGATATCTCGACTCCAATTCCTGAATCAGCATTACCACACCGTTGGAGTCGATTTGGGGGAGTCCGTTGGTATCCAATTGCGGTAAAGTGACATCATATTTGCCATGGAAATATTGGAAATTCAACTCCGCGCCAATGGTAAAAATGCTTGCTTGTTGGCGAAAAAAGAATCCACTTTGATAGCCGAAATCCATATCGCCATCTGCTATTTTACCGTATGAGGCATTGAAGTCATCTATGTCGGCATTCATATTTACCGTCATGACACCCAATTGTCCACCAAAACTGGTTTTTTGCGATTTCGCGTCAACCGATATAAGCAGCAATACAACGGGCAATAAAATTTTAACGCTTTTGAACATTTCAGTATGATTTTATAAATGTAAGTTTCGCGATTAACAAATCTAAGCTCGAAAAACCAAATAAACAAGTCACTTGATCCTCCCACCCAACTCCTTCCCCACCACAAACCTGACCACCTTTTTGGCGGGTATTTTCATCTCCCGATTGGTATTGATGTTACGGGCGGTGCGGGCGGCCCTTTTCACTACTTGAAAAGTACCGAAATCCTTCAACATGATTTTCTCTCCTTTCTTCAAGGTGCGGGTAGCTACCGACAAAAAGGCATCCATGGCCTTCAATGCATCCAACTTGGGCAAACCGCTTTCCTTGGCGATGGCTTCGATGAGTTTAAGTTTGTTCATGATTTTTAAAAGTGACCGGTGACCAGTAACCTGTGACCGAAGGGTAGAATGAATGATTAACAGGTTGAATCCTTGAGGATGACTAATGGCCAATTTTACTTCCTCTTATTCATCACCATCGCCGACACAATGCCAGCAAGCCCACCTATAGTGCCACCAAGGTTGACCAAACCGAAACCACGCATGATGTATTCGGCCAGCAATCCAACGACAACGGCGATCAGGATGGCCAATAAGAAGTGTTTTACTTGCATGAAGGTGGATTAATAGTCGAGCAGACCTTGCATCGCCGCTTTCACCGTTTCGGTGTTTGGAATCATGGTAAATTCCAACGTAGCGTTCAAAGGGATGGCAGGCAAGTCATGGGAACAGATGACACGCACCGGGGCGTCGAGATGCTCGAAGCAAAGCGAGGAGATGCGGCCGGCCAAGGCCTGAGCAAAAGAATTATTCACCGGCTCTTCCGTTACCACTAAACAACGACCATTCTTTTTCACCGACTCCAAAATGGTATGTTCATCAATGGGGTGCAGGGTACGCAAATCAACCACCTCTACCCTATTGGCAAAATCAACAGCAGCATTCTTGGACCAATACACGCCCATGCCATAAGTGATCACGGTCAGAGTGGAATCACCAACACCCAAATCACTCTTGGTAACATACCGTGCCTTCCCAAATGGAATGATGTAATCCTCATCCGGCTCTATGGTTTTGGCGTCTTCCGTACCCTTGATCTTGGACCAATACAATCCTTTATGTTCGAAAATAACAACCGGATTGGGATCATAGTAAGCCGATTTGATCAACCCCTTCAAATCAGCCCCTGTGGATGGATATGCGATCTTAACTCCGCGAATGTTCGCCACCACGCTTTCCACACTTGAGGAGTGATAAGGACCACCGCTGCCGTAGGCACCAATGGGAACGCGAATGATACAACTCACCGGCCATTTGCCATTCGATAAATAACACGAACGACTCACTTCGGTAAACAGCTGATTCAATCCCGGCCAGATATAGTCGGCGAACTGTACTTCCACGATGGGTTTACAACCCGTGGCCGACATCCCTACGGTACTTCCTATGATGAACGCCTCTTGGATAGGCGTATTGAAAACACGATCGTCACCGAACTTCTGCGCAAGCGTAGCAGCTTCGCGGAATACACCACCCAACCTTCGACCCACATCCTGTCCGTATAACAAACACTCCGGATGCTTCGCCATCAACTCCTGAACCGCAAACAAGGCACAATCCACCATCACCGTTCGCTCCTTGCCTGCAGGCTCACGAACGCCACGCTCCTCTGTGACCGGAGTCGGTGCAAAATCATGGGTAAACAAATCCTCTGGTCGGGGATCCTCCGAACCTTTCGACTTTTCGAAATCCTCCAATACCAATTGCGAGGTGGCAGCCTCGAGCTCTACCAATTTGCTTTCAGCAATACCGCGCTCCAATAACAAACTGCGCAACTTGGGATATGGATCCCGCAACGATTGTTTTTCGAGATCATCGCGATACCACTCCTTTCGCACTCCGGAAGTATGGTGATTCAACAATGGCACTTTGGCATGGATAAGAAAAGGCCCTTCACCGTTGCGCACCGCAGCAAACACTTCATTCACGGTCTGGAAAGATGTTTCAAAATCAGTGCCGTCAATCGTGCGCACTTGCAAGCCATGGAATCCTTTGGCATAACCTGTTGCATCCATGGCACGTATTTCAGAGGCATGGGCTGAGATGTCCCACTCATTATCCTGAACCAAATAAACAATCGGCAACTTCTTCAACACAGCCATCTGAAAAGCTTCAGCCACTTCACCCTCTGTGATAGAGGCATCCCCCAAGGAACAAACCACTAATGGCTTTTCACCCTGAGGAAAGCTAGTCAAACCTTGTCTATCGAGATAATTTAATCCCATGGCCACCCCGGTGGAGGGAATGGCTTGCATGCCGGTGGCCGATGACTGCATGGGAATCTTGGGCATGTCATCGCGGCGCAAGCTGGGGTGGCTGTAGTATAAACGGCCACCACTGAATGGATCATCACGCTTCGCCATCAACTGCAGCATCAACTCATACGGCTCCATGCCGATTGCCAACAAGGTGCTGTCGTCGCGGTAATAAGCAGAAAGAAAATCCTTAGCTGTCAACTGCAATCCAACGGCAATCTGTATGGCTTCATGCCCTTTCGAAGTGGCATGCACATATTTGGAAGTGAAAGCGCTGTTGGCTTCATAAAGTGCCGACATGGCTCGGGCGGTGGCCATAAGGCCGAAAGCACGAACCAATATTTCATCGGAAACCGCTGTGCGGGAGGATGTTGATGCTACTTGCTCCATCGTTTGGCAAAGGTAGTAATTTCAAAGCTCAGGCTTGTCCACTTGAAGCGTATAGTAGCCACTCAAAATCAAGGTTCTACTGTGAATATTCCGCCAACCCATAACCCCAATAGAAGACTCCATAATCATCTGCTCGGCATCAACAAAACCGGATTGATCAATGGTCAAATCAACCTGTCGAAATCGCACTGGCACCGTGTCATCACCGGTAGGGAATGTATATTCCACCCTGATCTTTTCCCCAACCGCACGCGAGCGCTGGTCGATGATTGAATAAAATTTCAATGTGGCATTATCATGAAAATTCATGTTGAGAACCAAGAGCGCGGCAAGACCCGGAAAAGAGATCCCAACCAAAGCAAACATGAACAGATGTCGGTAAAGCTGGATGCCTCTTGAAAACCAAAAATTGCGAAAGGATACCACAACAAAGACCATGCAAGCAACAGGAAGAATCATTTCCGTGAAGCGGATTACCACCGTTGAGATGCAGAAAAGTATGATGGGCAGAAAGACGAAAAAACCAGCTATGATCATGTTGAAACTCCAATGCCAAGAATCGTATCTATAGCTTCGTTGAATTTTATCCGGCAACTCATATTTTAGTTCACTGCTCCTTGAAAGAACCAAATCACGGCTGTATGCAAAGCTGTTTTCCTTGTTCAATGGATCCAGATTGAGCAGCAAGCATAAGTGTGCATAAACATCAGGCAGCTCCTTGCAGAAGTTTTCCGCATCCTCAAAAAAATGCTCCACACAAACCGCAAAAAACTCTTCGGGATTGGTGCCGGCATAATCACGCAAATAATTTCCATGACCTTCACGCACCTTTTGGAATTCATCAAAGGCCACACTAAACCAAGAGTCGAAATAATCTGCCACCCTCCTATCAGCCCCTTTTCCGTAACGCAACTCCAATCGAAGGGCGTGAGCCATTTCATGTAATCCTAAATTGATCCGATCGTTTTCTATCGATTCTCCTTGAACGAAATCAGCCCAAGAAAAAAACAACACACCTTTGACACTTGCGCCCCCTTTTAACTCCCTTTTGTGAAAAGGAGAGAAAAAAGACGTCGGAAAAATCCTTATGGTATGATATCGCGGAAGGTCGAATCGCTCTAGACCGAAGGTCAATCGTACTGCTGTGGCAGAAATCGCAACCACCATCTCACCGGTAACCTTAAAATCCTTGGATCCTATGAACCGCTTTTGACCGGCGAATCGAACACAACGCTGCAGCATCTTGAGCTTTCCAGGCTCATCCAGTGAATTGTAAAAAGTGTTTTTATCTAAATATTCTCTGAATTTGGCAATCAAATCCTCTTTACCCAATCCGGGAAACAACAAAGGCTTTCTAATTACATACTTGCGGATTGCGAAAATCAATCGAAATAGAATCACCACCATGACAAGCCCTAGCAACAAATCAGTTGTACTAGGAAAAAGCGTCGGCATGTGGACTACTAATAGCATTGGCTACCGAGCACCGGCCTTGAACTTGGCAATGGCATCGCGGGTAAACTGCGATAAAACAAGTGTTCCGCTGATTTCGGCGCGAGCCATCAGCAACGACTCCCAATCACCTGTACCTTCCCATAAAACCTCCTTGATGTGCTTCATGGCTTCCGGGCTGGAAGTGGCCAGCGTATCGGCCAACTTCGAAACTGCAGCATCCAAATTTTCAACAGTTTCAAATGTATCGGAGTACATACCCACCTGTTTGGCCCAATAGGCGCTGCGCCATTCAGTGGCATTGATAGCCATGGTGGCAAAGGCCGACTTACCAACCTTGCGTTCCACTGCAGGACCTACCACAAACGGCCCGATGCCTACAGCGAGCTCAGACAACTTGACATCAGCAGAATCGTGAGCCAAAGTGTAATCTGCCGCACAAGCAATTCCCACTCCTCCGCCAACAGCCTTGCCCTGTACACGGGCAATCACAAACTTGGGGGCTTTACGTATGGCGTTTATGACCAATGCAAATCCTGAGAAAAAGTTCCTGCCCTCATCAAACGATGAAACAGCAACCAATTCATCAAAGGAGGCTCCGGCACAAAAGGATTTATCGCCGTCACTGCGCAACACAATCACTTTGGCTTGTTCATCACTTCCAGCGGCATCAATGGCATGTGCCAATCCGCGTAAGATAGCCGATGGAAGTGAATTGCTTCTGGGGTGGAAAAACGTGATGGTAGCAACACCATCATTCATTTCGGTTTTTACAAATCCTTCG
>JBMTLM010000087.1:0-7098 GCA_049431185.1 Bacteroidia bacterium
ATTCCATATGGAGTCCCCCTTTTTTGTTCAAAAATATTAGAATTTATTTTTAATCAAGTATTTATCAGGTGCCAATATTCCAGAAGGGTCAGACGTTTTTTTTACTGATTCAAGGAGGTCTTTCGTACCCTTGCTATAATGCGGCATTTCGTCAAACAATCCCGAGCCGGCCCTGTAAGGAAGGAAGCCGTTTTCTACCAAAACCGCGTGACATTTTTTGGAAAAGGCGTAGGCTTTGGCAATTTCGTCATCTGTCCTTGCGTAATTGATATTGGTAATCATGATCAATGAGCGGGCGTTTACAGCGGTAAAGGTCACAGGGAAAGCGTAGCCATGTTCTTTGAAAAGACCTGCCGTCAGTTGGTACAGTTGCCAAGCCGACTTTCCATCTGCTGCACAAACGGCATTGATCCATAAAAAGCAGGTTTTATAATTGTCGGTTCGGATGGTGGCACTCTGAAGCGATGCATCATTCAGCAAAACGCGCAAGGGATGGTCGGTGGGCACGCCTTGTTGCAAGTCCCATGCATCTTTCAAAGGTTGATAAAGAGAGATGTTGAAGAGGCGATTGGCAAAAGCCGCCAGCTTCATCAATGTTTCGTCGATGAACCAGATGGAGGATTTGCCATAGGCTTTTTTCAATGCGGATCTTACAATCCTTTTCTTAGCCAATACCATGTCTGCCGGCCCTGAGATGGAACCGCTCATGTTCCAAAATCCAGCCATTCGGTTTTCCTTTTCTCCTATGGCACGCGCCTTATTGGCAAAGTGTACGGCACTGTTGACTACGCCGGCAAGTTTCAATTCTCGGATGGCGTCAACCAATGCGCTTAATGCGGATTCATCTTTTGCCGAAACAATGAACATGCAGGTTTTTTCCGGCTTGGGCATCAACTCAATGGTCATCTCGGTAATGATGGCAAAATTGGATTGGCTTAACAATCCATCCAGCATGGGTCCGATGCCATATCGATAGGTGTTTTTGGCATTTGCATTTTCAAAATCACCGAAACCGGTTCGAATGACATCGCCATTCATTAACACTGCGGTCATGCGGATGACCCGCGCGAAGCGGTCACCGTAATCGGTGTGTCCGAATCCGCGCTCCAAAATGTTGCCAACGATGGAAGCATCCAATCCTGCACCCGTGACATCCAGTTGCAGCCGGCTGTTTTTTTGTTGAAGGTGTTCAAACAATTGTTGTTGAGAAACCCCTGGCTGAATGGTGGCATAAGCCAATTGCTCATTCACTTCAACCACTTGACTCATGCGCGACAGATCGATGATGATTTGTCCGGGTCTGGTGCCTTGTGCTTCACCATAGCCGAAATTTTTGCCACGTGAGATCACAAAAACGTGACAAGCAAGCTGTGATGCTTTTTTAATGATGGCTGAAAGCTCTTCCGTGGAAACGGGAAAAACCACACACAGTGGAGCTACATGGTTTCCGCCGATGCTGGCGGCAAAACGGGCAATGGTGTTGGGGTCATCGAGGTAGCGTTCACTACCGACAATGGAAATCAGGCTGCCTGCGGAATGTTCCGTCCCCATATTTTTTGGATGAAGTTTGAGATGGAATCGCTCATTTCAGCCGGATCAACAAATTTTCCGGCGTCGAAAAGGTAGCGGTTTTCAAAGTCAAACTGCATGGGGGAACTATAAATTTCGCGGTTGAGCTCGAATTTTTCTTCTTGTAAGTCGAGTCCGTTGGCGTGCAAGAGTACCACGGGAGCGGTTCTGAGCTTACCGTAATCTCGGATTTCTCCAACTTGTTTAAATCCGAACACTTGGTTGAAAAACGCCATGCGGCGTGGGTGAACACCGATTACAAAATCGTGGTGGTCGCTGTATACACCAAATCGAGCAATGCCTGCCATCAGCTCCGTGATATTTTGGAAGTTGCCGGCGGCGCGGGTGTCGGCCAGTAAACCAATCTCAATGAGCTTCTTACCATCCTTACGGAGGACGTCCAAATCATTTTTGTAATAATGATCCAATGGCAAACCCCTTTCACTATCCAAAACGGCAGACACGGTTGATACCATGTGGCCCATTTTTTTGCCCATGAACACGGCTGCATTCGAGCTGATGTATTCGGGGAACGTAAAGACAGACAGTTCGTTAGGCATAATCAATGATGCCGCTAGATACTGTTTGTAAACCAGGCACCATGCTTCGGTG
Organism: Bacteroidia bacterium; assembly: GCA_049431185.1. Lineage (GTDB taxonomy): Bacteria > Bacteroidota > Bacteroidia > AKYH767-A > OLB10 > JALRAP01. The sequence goes on from JBMTLM010000087.1 coordinate 2,182, forward strand.
ACCTCCTGGAAAGTGCTCGCTACCTTGTAATTAACCATTGTTGAGGTGTTTTTGAATTGTTGCGGTACTTATTTCAGGACTCGTGGTTGACTTGTTTCTTGAACAAATATAAGTCATTTATGTTCATTCGCCAAGCTTTTTTAGTCGTTCACCCAAAATATTTGACCATTTGACCCCAATTTAGCCTACCCCAACAAAGTAAAGGGTGCAATTCGGTCAACAATCTTACAAACGTTAAGCAACTTAAAATCAGAGTGTTGCATTTTTTGGTGAGATAAAATTCTACAGCTTCCTGTAATCGACTGACAATCAGACGTATTTTATCATAAGTTATGAACAACCCGGTAAAAACCTAGAATTCTAACAAAAAGCTTTGTCGCCCATGCCTGTCAAAATCTACTTCTCGGGTTAGTAGAATTTGCTTAACTTTAGAACTTCATCCACATAAACTTAATGCTACAAATCATGAAATATGCCTTGAGGTTAATGAGCTTGTTGTTCGCATTGCTTTCCTATGCCATTGGCGTTACCGCACAAACCAGCCCTTGTTTGCCCCCCACCAATTTGTCGGTAACCAACATCGGCACCACCGTTGCAACGCTCAACTGGACTCCTGCAAATTCCGGAAGTCAATATTACTCGGTTCAGTTCCGTCCGCCCGGAACATTGAATTGGACCACGGTAACGGTTCAACAAATCCCCTACACATTGGGCAATCTTTCTTGTGGCACTACCTATGAGTGGCAAGTGCAGGCGTTTTGTATTGGAATCAACGGTGCGGCATCCCCTAGTGGATACACGGCTTCTTCGACTTTCAGTACGCTGGCCTGTACAAACGTTTGCGTAGCACCCACTGGAATCACTACAACCAACATCACCACCAACAGCGCCTCCATCAATTGGGCGGCGGTTACGGGTGCTTCCAGTTATAATGTTCGGTATCGACCAGCAGGCGCTACGGCTTACTTCACGCTAACCACTACCACCAACAGCATCAACCTGGGCACACTAACCTGCAATACCACCTATGAAGTTTCCGTGCAAACGGTTTGCTCTTCGTCAGCCACCAGCACTTGGTCGGCCCCTGTAACTTTTGTGACGGCACCATGCACCATCAATTGTGTTGCGCCTTCAGGAATGACGGTTACCAACATCACCACCACCAATGCGGTTTTGAATTGGACACCCATCACCACCGGACCTTATGTTTACGACATCCGTTTTCGAGTGGTAGGAACCACCAACCTGATCAGCGTAGTGAATATTTTGCCTCCGTTCACTTTGAACAATTTGGTATGCAACACGAATTATGAATTTCAAGTGCGCACCAATTGTGGCAACAACAACTATAGTGCTTGGACCGCCTTCACACCATTTACCACGTTGGCTTGTGCCACTTCCTGCTTGGCTCCAACAAATCTGACGTCTACCAACCTTACATTGTCAAGCGCCGTATTATCGTGGTCGGCACCTACGCCCAACCCCACCAACTATAATTTGCGGTACAAAACATCAAAAAGCACTACGTGGACGGTCATCAACAACGTTACCTCTCCTTATCAACTCTCCAACCTCATTTGCAGCACCTCTTATGAGTGGCAAGTACAAACCATTTGCTCCAATGCAGCAGGTTCAGCCACGCTCAGTGCTTGGAGCGCATCCGCCTTTTTTGCCACCACGGCATGTCCTGCAGTATGTCCCGCACCGGTCGGTTTAACCACCACCAACATCACCGCCAACTCAGCCACGCTGAATTGGCAAGTGGTTCCCGGTGCCCCTAATTATACGGTACGCCGTCGTCCGCTGGGTACCACCACATGGAGCTATGTGAACACTACCACCAACAGTATTTTGATTGGCAACCTCACTTGCGGCACCACCTATGAATGGCAGGTCCGAGCCAATTGCTCTACCGCAACCAATACCAATACCAATCCTTATTCTACCACGGCATCTTTTACCACCGTGGCGTGTCCTACCACCTGTCCCGCGCCTGTTCAATTATCCGCCACCAACATCACGACCAATTCCGCTCAATTGAATTGGGCCACTACCAACATGCCACAATATCGTGTTCGTTACCGGATCAATGTAACCGGCTCCACCTGGACCTTTGTGGTAACCGCTTCCACCAACGTGGTGATCAATACGCTTTCTGTAAACACCCAATACGTATGGCAGGTACAGAGTATTTGCTCCAACAACTCCAGCACAGCCAACGTGCCTTGGTCGGTACAATCGTATTTCACTACACTGTCCACCACTTCGACTTGCCCGCCTCCATCTACGCTCAATTTTTCCTCCGGAACTACGCCAGGTAGTTTATCGGTTTCATGGCCTGCGGTTCCAACGGCCGTATCCTATACGGTTCGATACCGTTTGATCAATACCTCCGCTTGGACGCAGAGCGGTACAACCAACACCTATCTGTTGCCCATCACCAACTTGACACCAGGGGCCACTTATGAGTTCCAGATTCGTACGGTGTGCGCCACCACCAATGGATCTTCTGTTACCGGTGTGTGGTCTGGATCTTATTTCTACACGATGCCATTGTTGTTAACGGTTTATCCCAATCCCGCATCCGAAACGATTTCCGTTTCGTGGAAGGATGAAAACGCGACCCTGGTAGAGATCCGGGATGTGTTCGGTGTCTTGGTGCAATCAAGGCGTGTTACATCATCAGCCGAAATGAGCGTTGTAGAATTTTCCGTTTCGTCCTTGAAAGAAGGATGGTATTCGGTAACGGTGTACTCGAATGGTTCGTTGATGAGTAGTAGGTTTTTGAAGAGTAGTTGGTAGCCGGCGAACAGCTTGCCTTGCCGAAGGCGGGTGACCAGGCTATTAAGAATCGTCAATAACTTGTATACCTCTTATAGGAATCACCTATTGGATGTGGGATTGTCAGTGCTATTGATATCAGCTGACCTATAGCGTTTGTCTTTCCTTTTTTATTTTCGGAGAAGTGTTTTAATTTTGGTTTCATGGCCAAAACAAAAACTTCATCCAAAACCCCAACCGATTACAGTCGTTGGTATTTGGCGGCAATTGTGGCATTTACATTTTTGTTGTATGCCGGATCGTTGAAAAACGAGCTACTCACGTTTGATGACAATGATTACTTCGCATACGAAGAGGTGCGTGAGCTGAGTTGGGAGGGTGTACAAAATATTTTCACCAGTCACCATCTGATCATGTATCAGCCCTTACCGGTATTATCGTTTGCCCTACAACATCATTTCACCGGCCTGGAACCGCAGCCCTATCACTTGGTGAACCTGCTGCTTCATTTATCGTGTGTGGTATTGGTGTTTATGTTGATTCAAGAGCTGGTCGGCAACCGATGGATTTCACTTGGCGTTTCATTGCTCTTTGCCATACACCCGATGCATGTGGAGGCGGTGGCTTGGATGTCGGCTCGCAGCAGCAGCATGTATGCCGCTTTTTATTTGTTGGCGCTGTTGACGTATTTGCGGTTTTTGAAAAACGGGAATACGCGAAACCTGTGGCTTACGGGCCTCTTTTTTATCTTGTCGCTCTTTTCCAAGGTGCAAGCGGTGACCCTTCCGTTGGTGATGTTGTTATTAGATGTGCACCATGGACGCAAACTTTCGGACGTCAAAAACATGGTAACCAAGATTCCCTTTTTTGCCATGAGCTTGGTTTTTGGATTGATCGCCTTGTCGGATGCATCCACCCAACAAAACATTACCGATGGCATGCTAGAGCAATACCCGATCTGGCAACTGCCGTTTTTAGTATCATGGTCCTTCCTCTTTTATATCACCAAGCTTTTTGTTCCCATCGACCTGTGTGCCATTTATGCTTATCCGCCGCTGAATGACGGGCAACTGGGATGGATCTATTATGCCAGCATGGTTCCTTTTCTATTTCTAGGGTGGATCCTCTGGAGGTATCGGCAAAATCGCATGGTTGTGCTGGGTGCGGGTTTTTTCATTTTAACCATTGCCATTAACATACAAATCATCCCGTCACGACTGTTTATTGTCGCCGATCGATATACTTACATCCCATACATTGGCCTGTATTTACTCATGCTGCACTTGATATCCCAGTGGAGCTCCAAGCCAAAGTATCGAACATTGTCATACGGCTTGTTGTCGGTATATCTGTTGGCCCTTCCAGTGGTCTCGCATGCCCGCATCAAGATGTGGAAGGAGGACATTCCCTTTTTGACCGACATCATTGAAAAAAATCAGGGAGCTCCTTATATCTATCGGGCATATGGCAATCGAGCAGTGAAATACCAGTCGATGTTGCGTACGGAAGAGGCATTGGCCGACTATACCAAGGCATTGGAGTTATATGGTGAGGATGGCAAAACGTATTTCAACCGTTCCAAGGTGTATATGATGATGGGACGAAATGCGGAAGCTTTGGCCGATTTGGACAGTGCGGCCTTCCGTGATTCCAGTCAGGCGGCATTGTATTCCCTTCGCGGACAGGTGCACCTCATGATGTCGGATACCGCATCTTGTATTCGGGACTCGGAAAGGGCGTTGCAGATGGATTCGCTTGACTATGATGCTTGGAATACGCTATCGACGGTTGCGTATGCTCGGGCCAACTACGACGATTGCATGAGGTATATCAATAAGGCCATTGCAGCCAAACCGGAATTTGCCATCGCCCTCAAAAACCGGGGCTTGTTGCATTTGAAATTGGGTTTGAACAAAGAGGCTTGTAATGATTTTCAAGCGGCCGCTTATTTAAATAACCAGGATGCCGCTGCTTTTTATCAGCAGTATTGCAAGTAGCGGTTTTGAAGTTATCAGCCCCGTCCCGAGCCCGTTTTCGTTGAGTTAGCAGATTGGGGATATGTTATTAGTTATTTGTTATTAGTCATTGGGGAATGGGCCATTCGTCGTTGGTGATTAGACATTGGTCATTGGTCAT
>JBMTLM010000088.1:0-7082 GCA_049431185.1 Bacteroidia bacterium
AAATCTTGTAACATAAAGATCTTGTTCAGTCCTACCAAGACCAATTGTTCTTAGTTCCCCGGTCTTCGTTGTTAAAAAACAATGTCGTGGTTTGCAGACGCAGTTCATGATTGGCATCACCATACACCGCCTGGAACTGAAACCCGGGAGCCAGATCTGCATACACCCTATAAGTGACAGACCCCACTGGCAAAACACCTCCGACGCTGTTTACAGTGGCATCGTTGGCGTTTGATATGTAGTATTTTTCGACCACAACACCTTCCAGTCCTTGTGCAATCGAAGTTTTACCGGCAATGACAAGCATGGCCATGACAATAAATGGTAACAGTTTTTTCATGGGATTTAAGTTGATTTTTGGTTGGTTGCGAAATTGATGTTTAATGGCAAATTGCGTTTGAAGAATTCATTACCTTAACATTATGAAGGACCTATACGAATGTTGTTTGAAAACATCGTAAATGTGAGGCGAATGTTAATGAAGCATTAAGCCGCTATCGGGAAATAAAGCCCAAAGACTTGTTGGCAAATTGCCCAGGCGATGGGTTTGAAAAAACATGCTGTTCGAAGCCCCCTCCCGGTTTACCCAATTGTACATTAAGGACGAAGGAAAACACACCGGTGGTGGTAAATTGTCCGATGAGAACCCGATTGCCATGGGCTGATTCATTGGAGGATCCGCCGATACAAGCCCAAGAGCCATTGGTGGTGATGAATTCAAATCCTGTTGAAATCACTGAAGGGTTTTTCAAGGCTTGCAATAATGTATCGATATTCAAAGCTGTAACGCGTGGCATTTCCTTGCCCAAAGGCAACCGCTTTAAGCCATCCTTCGCTGTCAAGGGGGGTGCGCATGATGCATCATTATTAAGTAAGACACCACGTACGTTTTTGATATTGCCTACCGTGTCATCATGCGCCTTTAACACGCCCACATGAACCGAAGATGCTGCTCCAACGCTGATCCAACTATCGAGCATAACGGTGGAAGATGGCAAAGCCGCATCATAAATCAGATTAGCCAGATTATTGCCATGCACCGGATGGTTATAGAAAGAGGTCGTGGTGGCTAATTTCATAGGGTGGCCTTCGCTGCCAAACACCGCCTGAAAACGATACCCCGGTTCCATATCCACATAAATCCTATACGTGGTCGCTCCTTCCGTCAGATTGGGCAGCAAGGCCACCGAGGCGTCCATACTGTCGGCCACGTAATATCTTTCAACAATGATGCCTTTGAGACCGCTGTTCTGGGCAAAGCCCATCACGTCAAGCAGTAGCAAAAAAAACAGAAAGGAACCGTACGACTTCATTTTACAAATACCGATTACAAAATGGAATCATCGTTCCAGTTTATATCCCACTCCCCTGATGGTGGTAATGAAGTTATCGCCCAGTTTGCGCCGCAACATACGAATGTGCACGTCCAAGGATCGGGAGTCCTGTGGACGGTGGTTTTTACCCCAGATATTGCGCAAAATCTCATCCCGTTTGAAAACCTTTCGCGGATTTGAGGCCAACAGGATCAACACCTCGAATTCCTTTTTGGGGAAGTCGATACGTTCTCGATTCAAATAGGCGTTGTAGGCAGGCTTGTCTATGATTAATTCCATGTCATGACTTGATTGCTGTTCACCATCGATGGAGTCGATGAATGCGAGCGGGTCTTGCTCTTCATCCAGAATAACGATTTTGCGCCTGATGGTGTTCATATCGGCGGCTAAACTATCCTTTGAAGATTAAATCCGTTCGCTATTGAAGTTAAGTTGGCTTTAACTTATCATCACCATTTTGTAGCATGGATGCAATCTGAACATTAATAATCACATAGGCCATCACGAACCTGCAACAAATGTTATCTCAACAGCATTAAAATGTTAATCCAATCCCTGCTAAATGGCGTTTGACGAAATTAAAAACCGATTTCGACAAGCAGCGACAAGGATTGCACCGATTCAGAAGTTCGGATGGCTCATTGAGGAGGATGACCGCGGTCATTTCGTTTTTTAGTACGATGGTTTTAAATCGCAACAAAACCGGTTTTCATGCAAGAGATTTCAAAGACTTCTATTTTATCAGCCCTGGTGTTGGTTTTCATGGCGCAGCAAACACATGCCCAAGACTCACTCTTCCTATGGAGCGGCACCGTCAAAGAGGTACGCATAACAGGCGTTGACATTAATGGCGTGTCGTATCAATCGTTTCGAAATCCAAATGCGGTGCGATACATAGAAGTGCACAAGATCATGGATATTCATTGTGCCGACCCCTCCTGCAAATGGATATCGCAGTTAAGACCCCCTGAGCTGTTTGGCATCATACCTGAAAATGCCAATGGGGTCGATAGCTTGGCCAAGAAACATGTGGCTACTTATTATCTGGGAGGCAGAAACAGTGGCAAAGGCGTATTGTTGTCTACGCTGTTGGGCACGCCCGTATTGGGAATCATCAATGCAGGAATTGAATCCTCTGAAAAACCTACCGTTGAAGGCTTAGGCATGATGGGCAACCCCCACCAAAACAACGCCGATTATGTAAATTGCTACTTGAAACATGACCAAAAAGAAAAACTCACGCGGGTTTGGCTCAATTTTGTGGGAGGTACCATCGTTTTTTCAATACCCGTAGTGGTAATGGTCCTAGCCGCCCAGTCGATGAGTGTTGGCTCGCTAGGATTTTGATTTGAGGGCGCTAACACTGGAAAATCGAGTTCGCGACAGCGTTTTGTGACAAAAGTCATAGACACCTATCGGTTTTTATCATAAAATTGCCTGATTTTCAGCCACATTAAATGAAATTTTTATGGGAATACCACGTAAAAACGCTTTCTTTGTAGCGCATATTCTATAAATATTCACCTAAACCACCATAACTATGTTATCATTCCACTCCTCTAGTGCCCGTATAGTCAACACCCGTCGCGGCGTAGCTGAATTGATGGAAGTCGCTTTGGGCGAAAATGTTAGCGACTGTGATCTATTGATTTTCCACGCCTCCATCGGCCACGACTTTCAGCAAATGGTTGATGAAGCCCATAAACTGGCCCCACGTGCCCGCATCGTAGCTGCCTCCTGTTGCGGTGTCATTGGTCGCGAAGGGGTAAGTGAATCCACCAAAGACATGGCCCTGATGGCCGTCAAAGGAAACGAGTTCGCGATGGCCCACTGCGATGAGATTTATGGACACAACTCCTATGAAAAATGTTTGCAGATGGCCGAAGAGATGAAAAAATCCGGCAAGCCCGTCAACATGGTTTTTTTACTCGCCTCCGGAATCGACATCGCCAACGACCGTTGCATTGAAGCTTTTGAAAAAGTATTCGGCCCCGAGGTAACCATCTTTGGTGCCACCTCTGCCGACAATATGAAAGGCGTGGTCAGCTATCAAGCTGTTGATACCACCGTTACCGAACATGGCGCCTTTGCCATCGGTTTTGCCGACCCAACCCTCACCGTTGATACACAAGCCACCCACGGCTTTGTAGCGGTAGGCGAACCTCTTGTGGTTACCAAAGCCACTGGTCACATCATACACGAATTTAACGGCAAACCCGCTTGGCAGGAATACACCCACCGATTGGGCCTTACGCCCGATGCCAATTGTGGTGACACCATCCCCGTTGGAGCCTTGGGAGAAAAACTTTCCCCCGAGTTAGCCAAGGAATACGGTAACAACCACTTGTTGCGCGTGGTGACCAAGCGTGTCGGCAACGACATGTATTACGCCACCACCATCAAAGAAGGCACAGAGCTTTGGTTGACCACCCGCGATGAAAAGTTGATCTTTGATGAAATGAACCGCATGAGCAACGACATGATTGCTCGATCCAATGGCAGAAAAGCCGTTGCGGTTTTCCACGCCGACTGTTTAGCCCGTGGTCGTTTCCTCTTCAATAAGATCATGAAAGAGGAATTGGTAGGCGTCATGCAAACCCCATTCTTCGTCAATGGAGAATGTCCACCCTGGTTAGGTATGTACGGGTTCGGTGAAATCGCCCGTTTGGGTGGTAAAAACGAATACCACAACTACACCACTGCGCTGTATGTGATATATCGCTAAAACAAATACCGGTAAAGCCTGTTTTAACACAGGCTCATTATGGATACCACTTCCGACTCCTACGAGAAACTCCTCCGGGAGTATCGTGAACTACAGCTGAGGGTTACCAAATTCTCGGCTGTGGAGCAGGAGCTTATTAACATACGCGACCGGCTCGACAGCGAGTTGGAGATGTATAAGCGCATGCACCTGTTCAGTGCGCGTGCGCTTAAACAGGAGTCGAAGGCCGACCTGATCCGGTTTATCGCGGATGCCATTGTGGATGTTTTCGAAACGGAAGGCGCCTTGGTGTTGTTTGAGCGGGCTGGCGAAAACCCGGTATCCATCCTGTATACTGAAGGACTTCGTTTTGAGGTCTTGGATGATGATTTGAAAAAGTGTATTCGTAATGTCTCTAGAGACGTCGCACACCTGCGAAAGCCCATTCTTTATAACGATATTCTAGGCAATCATCCTGCATTTGTCGCATTCCGCGAATCCCTGTGGTACACGTACCATGATTTTGAACTCGATTATAACATTCATTTCGCTGGCCTGATCTCCTTTGCGCGCAGTGGATTGTACAGTCCGCTATTGGATCGCCAGAGCGCCATCTTCAACGTGTTTGCGCAACAAGCCATCTCGCTTTTGGGAAATTTCCAACGAAGCATGATGATTCGCCGGCAGATGGAAAAAATCAGCAGCTCCTCTACGGAGCTGCGTAAACTCTCGCTGATCGCCACCAAAACCAAAAGCGGTGTGATCATCACCGACCGTTTTGGTAACATTGAATGGGTGAATGAATCGTTTACCAAAACCACAGGCTATGAGTTGGAAGAAGTGAAAGGTCGAAAGCCCAAAGAATTTCTTCAGAAGCCCGGGTCGGAAGAAGATGATGCCCGTAGGGTGTTGAGCGAGTCGCTCGCGAAAAGGGAAACCGTGGAGGTCACCATCGTGAATTACACCAAGTGGGGAGAGCCCTATTACAACCAACTGGAGATTACTCCTGTTTTCGATGATGATGGCAACCACATCAACTTCATCGCACTGCAAAAAGACATCACCGTGGAGAAACAGTTCCAGCAGGAAATGGTGAACAAAAACGAGGAACTCCGCAAGATCAACGCAGAGCTGGACAATTTTGTGTACAGCATTTCCCACGATTTGCGGGCGCCGCTGCTCTCCATCAAGGGCATCATCAAGCTCATCAACATGAAAGAGAAACTGGGCGATACCGCCGCAGGCTATCTCAAAATGGCCGATGAGTCCGTTGACCGATTGGACAATACCGTACAGGAAATATTGGATTACTCACGAAACGCACGCCTGGACCTGCAGATTTCCGAATTCGACCTCAGGTCGCTCATAGAGCAGATTTTTGATGATTTGCGATTTGGGGTCGAAAAATCGATGGTTTTTGAAGTCAACTTCCATGGATCATATATCGTTGCCACCGACCGTTATCGCATCAACACCTTGCTGAAAAACATCATCAGCAACTCGGTCAAGTACCGTAACCGACATACAGCAGAGCCCTTTGTTAAGGTGACCGTGAACCACGTAGGTAGCGAGATCAAACTCGATGTTTCAGATAACGGCATGGGCATTGCACCGCAAAACATCGACCGTGTTTTCGAAATGTTTTTCCGCGCCAGCAGCGAGGTCACCGGAACCGGACTGGGGTTGTACATTTGCAAAGAAATCATGTCACGATTGCGTGGCTCGATTGAAGTAACATCTGAGCTGGGCCAAGGCACCACCATGCACATCAACTTTCCTGAATCAACCAAACCAAAAGCATGAGGACCATTTTGTTGATCGACGACGATCAAATTTTTAATTTCATCAGTTCCGAGATGATCCATGAAACGGATCCCGACATTCGTATCATCACATACCTGTCCAGTGCCGAAGCGTTGATTTGGTTGAAAGGGCTATTGGACCGCCATGAGCCCTTGCCAGACATCCTGTTCCTAGATATCCGTATGCCCGAAATCACCGGCTTCGAACTACTCGAAAAATTGTTGCAAGATTACCCACAAGAAGACCTAAAACGGATGCGTACCTATATGCTGACCTCCTCGTTGGACGAAAACGACAATGTACGCGCCTCAAAAAACCCGTTGGTACAAGGTTTCTTAGGTAAGCCGTTGGACATCGTGGAGTTGGTTAAAATTCTTAGCTGAAGCCGTACCCTACCCATACATTGCATTTTTTCGTTTTTTTCATATCTTTACCAAAACGACGCTGATCATGTATGGACTTGTCAACCAAGCTATCCAAGGGCTTGTAGAAGATAACTTTGGAGCTGAATCCTGGACCAAAATCAAGGCCCGTGCCGGAGTTACGGATGAGACGTTCCTGAGCAATCAGATTTATGATGACAGCGTTACCTACAATCTGGCCGGTGCGGCTTCGGAGGTGCTTTCGATGCCTTTAGGCGATGTGTTGTATGCCTTTGGTAAATATTGGGTGCTCAAGGTCGGTCAGGAGAAATACGGAACCCTCATGCGGTCCGGAGGAGAATCTCTGATGGAGTTTCTCGAAAACCTGCCAAACTTCCATAGCCGCGTCATGCTCATCTACTCCGACATTCGTCCTCCCGAGTTTAAAATCGAACGAACCGAAGACCGAAAGGTGTTGGTGCATTACTTTTCTTCTCGAGCAGGATTAACCGACTTTATGGGAGGATTGATTGCCGGATTGGCCGAGATGTATAAAACCGAAGCCGTGATCAATTGCATCCTGTCACGAGCCACCGGTCATGATCACGATGTTTTTGAAGTAGCAGTTGGGGCATGACCACGCGGCTCTCGGATCCGGAGCTGCTCAACCTGCTCTTTCCGTTTCACTTCATCATTGACAACAAGCTTGAATATATGCAATTGGGGACTAGCCTCCAAAAGACACTGCACGACCCCAAGCGCTTCGTCGATGATTTTTCATTAGTGAGGCCTGGATTGGGCATCCAGTACCGATTTGAATCCATTGCCGAATACCATGACCAGGTTTTCATCCTTAAGATTAAACGAGAAACGAATGGT
>JBMTLM010000089.1:0-7007 GCA_049431185.1 Bacteroidia bacterium
CGAATGAATTCCAGCGTCAATGGATATTGGATGCTTCATGTGTATTGCAAAGGTAAACATCCACGAATGGCAATCCTTATCTTTGTAGGGCGGAATGAGTAGCCCTTACGGCGCCTGTTTTTATGGAAAACGCCCCAAAATCAATTGATTTCGAAAACATTGAGGTTGCTTTTGCAGGCCAAAGCGATGCCGAATTGCGAAAGGCATATTGGCTGTTCAAGGCCATTGGCATTCCCTCATTGGTAAAAATGGGGCCCACCTTACTGAAATTAGCCATGGCTATACGTTTCCCAGTGGTGCCTTTGGTTCGAGCCACGATTTTCAAGCATTTCTGCGGAGGCGAAACCATTAATGAATGTACCCAAACGGTAGCACGATTGGGTAAACAGGGGATTGGAAGCATTCTGGATTACTCGGTGGAGGGAGAGGAGAACGAGAACAATTTTGATCTGACCACTGCCGAGATCTGTGCTACGATTGAGAGGGCAAAAGGTGATCCCATGGTACCTTTTTGCGTGTTTAAGGTGACTGGCATCTCCAGATTTGCCCTGTTGGAAAAAGTAAGCAGCAATTCGGCGTTAACTGAATCCGAAATACAAGAATTTCAAAAGGTTCGTGAGCGTATTTCAAAAATCAGCGGATTAGCGGCATCACATCACGTCAGACTGTTTATTGATGCCGAAGAATCGTGGATTCAAGCTGCCATCGATGCCTTGGCAGATGAAATGATGGAGCGTCACAATGGCTCGGAAGTAATTGTGTACAATACGATTCAACTGTACCGAACAGATCGATTGGAATTTCTCAAAAAATCTCATCAACGCGGTTTGGAAAGAGGTTATAAAAATGGTTTCAAATTGGTGCGCGGCGCCTATATGGAGAAAGAACGGATGCGCGCCAAGGAATTAGGCTATCCCTCCCCTATCCAGCCCGATCAGATGCATTGTAACCGTGACTACGACGCTGCGTTACAATTTTGCATCGATCACATTGACCGTATTTCCATTTGTGCAGGTACACATAATGAAAAAAGCTCAAGACTACTGGCAGAGCTGATGCAACAAAAGGGACTACCCACCAACCATCACTCCGTATGGTTTTCACAATTGCTTGGAATGAGCGATCATTTGTCGGGAAACCTGGCCAATGCAGGATTCAATGTGGCCAAATACGTTCCTTACGGTCCGGTGAAATCCGTCTTACCTTATTTGATCAGAAGGGCTCAGGAAAATACTTCCATCGCGGGTCAAACCGGACGAGAGCTCTCGATGATCATGCGTGAATTGTCGCGCAGAAAAAGGCTTCGGGCTTAAATCAATAAATCCTGGAAGCCATTAACAGGTTCAGATCCCGAAAAGGTAGTTTGCAATAATCGCTTACAAACTTGTTGGTAACCGTACCCTTGTAGAGGTAAATGCCACTGCGTACGGTTTTGTGCGACCAAAGGAATTCATCAATCCCACCCTCTTCACCTATACTCATTAACACCGGCGTAAAAATATTGCTCAAGGCGCAGGACGCTGTTCTTGCCACGCGGGAGGCAATATTGGGGACACAATAATGAATGACTCCGTATTTGCGAAAAACCGGATTGGTATGATTGGTGACCTCGGATGTTTCAAAGCATCCGCCTTGATCAATGGATACGTCAATGATGACGGAACCGGTTCGCATTTCGCTTACCATCTCCTCGGTGACAATCACCGGTGTCCTTCCATCCCGCGCATGTACGGCGCCAATCACCACATCGGCTGTCCGAAGCGCTTCAGCCAATAAAGATGGCACGAGCGTGGAAGTGTACAGCTTTTGACCTAGATGACGTTGGATCTTACGAAGTTTGGACAGGTCGTTGTCGAACACCTTCACCTGAGCACCCAAGCCCATGGCGGTGCGTGCAGCATGTTCACCTACGGATCCGGCTCCTAGAATGACCACTTGCGTGGGAGGAATACCGGTTACACCGCCGAGAATCTCTCCTCGTCCCGACATGGTATTGCTCAAATATTCAGCAGCGATCAAGATGGCTGTTCCACCTACAATCTCACTCATGGCTTGAATAACGGGCAATACAGCAGTTTCATCTCTTAGATACTCGTAAGCTAGGGCCGTAATCTGTTTTGATTTCAACCGTGGAATGAAATCCTTAGGTTGCATGGCCACTTGAAGGATGGAAAATAACGTTTGTTTGTCTTGTAGCAAATCCAATTCCGCTTCTGAAGGTGGTGCCACCTTCATGATGATGTTGCTGTTTTTATAAACCTCAGCCGCCGAGGAGGCAATCATGGCACCGGCCTCGCTGTAATCGTTATCAGTAAAATTGGCATTAATGCCCGCATTGGATTCGATTGACACCTCATGCCCATTATTGACTAGTAAAGACACCGATTCAGGCACTAAAGAGATTCGGTTTTCCTGAAAAGATGTTTCACGGGGCAAACCGATGGACAAACGCTTGCTGCCGGTTTTAATAGGAACCATGCTTTCCTGCGGTTGTAACAAGCCTTCACGGGCAAGACTTGAAAGATTGGGGTCGTTTTTAGGACGGCTCATATCGCAATCGTGATGTTTCGAGCTTGATTATTTTCAATAATGTTGATCCATGCGGCGTCATCGGGCATCAGTAGAGGAGCTTTCTCGGGCCATTCAATGAAGCAATAATGTCCACTACAAAGATAATCTTCCATGCCGAAATCCAATGCCTCGGTCTCCTTTTCCAGCCTGTAAAGGTCAAAATGATAGACGGGCTCGCCGCCGGAGGTGGCATATTCATTAACCAAGGTGAACGTAGGGCTGTTAACGTAGTCGGTGACACCGAGCTCCCTACAAAGCTGTTTGATCAGCGTGGTTTTGCCGGAGCCCATTTGACCTGAAAACAAGAACACCCTCGAAGCAGGTAATTCCTGCAGGATATCTGAAGCCACTTTCACCAATTCGGCTTCAGTAACCGAATCATATGATTTGATGACTACGCTCATTTATTGGTAAGTGTGATGCATGGGATAATCATTTCCTCCAAGGATATTCCCCCATGTTGGAAAGTGTTACGATAAAATTTCACATAGTGATTGTAGTTGTTCGGGTAGGCAAAAAACCGGTCCTGCTTGGCGAAAACAAAAGTGGTGCTGAGATTGGTTTTAGGAAGCATGGCCTCTGAAGGGTTTTTCACCTCGAATACATCGCGCTTTTCATAGGTAAGACTTTTACCTTGCTTGTATCGCAAATTGGTATTGGTATTTCGGTCGCCTACCAACTTGGATGGCTCCTTAACCCGGATGGTGCCGTGGTCGGTACTGATGACGATTTTCACTTTGCGCGAAGCGATTTTTCGCATGATTTCCAAAAGCGGAGAATGCTCGAACCACGATAGCGTAAGGGATCGGTAGGCGGACTCGTCATCTGCCAGTTCACGAATCACCTGCATATCTGTACGCGCATGCGACAACATGTCTACGAAGTTGTAGACAATCACGTTGAATTTGTTTTGGAAAAGATTGGACACGTTGTCGGCAAGCTCCTTGCCTGCTTCAAATTTCGTGATCTTGTTGTATGAACATTTGAATTGCTTACCGAGGCGCTGCACCTGATCGTTGAGGAATTCCTCTTCGTAATTATTCTTACCCTCCTCATCCTCGTCATTCACCCACATCTTGGGAAAACGTTTTTCGATGTCTGAAGGCATCAAGCCTGCAAAAATGGCGTTTCGACAATATTGCGTGGCGGTAGGGAGAATACTGAAGTAGGTCTCCTCCTCCAAAACCCTGAACTCATCGGCCAAAACAGGAGCAATCATCTTCCATTGATCGAATCTAAGATTGTCTATCAGAATGAAAAACACCGGGTCTTGGGTGGATTCTATGACGGGCAATATCTTTTTACGAAACAAGGTGTGTGACATTACCGGGGCTTTGTCATCATGCTTGAGCCAATCGAGATAGTTTTGTTCAATAAACTTCCCAAACTGTAAATTGGCTTCATCTTTTTGCATGGTGATCACATCGAACATGCCGGAGTCGCCGGAACCACCCAGTTCCAACTCCCAATAAACGAGTTTACGATAGATCTCCGCCCATTCGGCATGGTTCAGTCGATCATTCAAGCGCATGCCGATATTACGGAACTCCTGCTGGTAGGACGAAGTGGTCTTTTCGCCGACCAGCCTACGGGTATCCAGGTTCTTTTTAATGCAAAGCAAAATCTGGCTGGGATTGACTGGCTTGATCAGGTAGTCTGCGATCTTGGAGCCTATGGCATCTTCCATGATATGCTCCTCTTCGCTTCGGGTAATCATCACGACCGGAACCGCAGGGTTCACGTTTTTAATACGCACGAGGGTTTCCAATCCAGTAAGCCCTGGCATGTTTTCATCCAAAAAAACAATATCGTAACGATTTTTGGAGAACATGTCGATGGCATCCTGTCCATTGGTAGTGGTCTCCACAATGAATCCCTTATCCTCTAAAAACAGCACGTGGGGTTTCAGCAACTCGATTTCATCATCTGCCCAAAGTATTGTCGGCTTGTCCATTAATTAACTTAATTTTACAATTCGTAAAGATTTTAAAATTACTCATAATATCGCATCACCCCTTCAATCTATTGCATTGAAAAGAAAAAAAATAATCAATGACCCGGTGTATGGGTTTATCACCATTCCTTTTGAGACCGCACAGTGGATCATTGACCACCCGTGGTTTCAACGATTGTCACGTATACGGCAACTTGGATTGACCAGTTTGGTGTATCCTGGGGCACTTCACACCCGTTTTCACCATGCCTTGGGCGCCATGTATCTGATGACCACGGCCATCGACACCTTGAGGTCAAAGGGTCATGAAATCACTGAAGCGGAAGCAGAAGCCGCCACCATAGCCATCCTATTGCATGATATGGGCCATGGGCCATTTTCTCATGCATTGGAAAACCTGCTTGTCCATGTGGATCATGAATACTTGTCGGACCTGTTTATGCAACGCCTAAATGAGGCATGTGGAGGCAAGCTCACCGAGGCCATCCGTATATTCAACAACGAACACCCTAAGCGATTTTTGCATCAACTCGTGTCTAGCCAGTTGGATGTAGACCGGTTGGATTACTTGAACCGGGATAGTTTTTTTACAGGCGTTTCTGAAGGGGTTATCAGTAGCGAACGGATCATCAAGATGCTGGATGTTTGTGACGGCAATTTGGTGGTGGAGGAAAAGGGTGTTTATTCGGTGGAAAAGTTTTTAGTAGCCAGAAGGTTGATGTATTGGCAGGTTTACCTCCACAAGACCACCCTCTCGGCCGAGCATATGTTGATTGCCATCATCAAAAGGGCACGCGAGCTTTGTCAGTCCGGACAGACCTTATCCGCCTCTGAGGCCCTTATGGACTTCCTCGAAAATGATTACACCGAGCATGATTTCGCATCCAACCCCACGCTCTTGGACCGTTTCGCCGATTTAGATGATTTTGATGTTTTATCAGCCGTTAAAGGTTGGTCAAATCACCCCGACACCACCCTCGCATTCTTGTGCAAAAGCCTAATTAACAGGAATTTATTCAAAATATCCATTTCTCCTGATCCCATTGAGGATTCATTCATAGAATCTGCTAAAGCCCGTATCAGTAAGGATATGGGTATCGACCTAAAAGCATCCAGTTACTTGGTATTGACGGGCAAGGTGTGGAACAGCGCCTACAAGGTGAATGAAAACAACATCAACATTCTCTTCAAGGATGGTCGATTGCTTGACATAGCACAGGCTTCTGACAACCTGAATATCTCATCACTTTCCACTACGGTGACCAAGTATTTTATCGCATCCCCGGCGATAGGTTCATAAATTGAGCATAACCTCCTAGAGGCGACTTGGTTATTTCCTAAATTTGCCGTTAATTACCGTCATTCGGTACATCCCAATGGAGTTTACAGCCAAACAAATAGCAGATTTATTGCAAGGGACCTTGGAGGGTGATGCCATGGTGAGAGTCTCCACCTTATCCAAGATTGAGGATGGCAAAGCCGGCTCCTTGTCATTCCTAGCCAACCCTAAATACACCGAGTTCATATACACTACCGAGGCCTCCGTGGTCATTGTCAGCAAAGACTTTATCGCAGAAAAGCCCATCAAATCCACTCTGGTGCGTGTACCGGATGCTTATGCGGCATTTGCCAGGCTTTTGGAACTTTACAACCAGATTGTTCGAGACAAAAAAGGCATTGAGCCTGGGTCATACATTTCAGAAACCGCCTCGGTTGGTGAGGATGTGTATGTAGGCGCATCGGCCTATATTGGAAAGGGGGCGAAATTGGGCAAGGGTTCCAAAATATACCCACAAGTTTACGTGGGAGACAACGTCGTAATTGGTGAAAACACAACATTATTCCCCGGAGTGAAAATCTATTCCGATTGTGTTATAGGGGCTCATTGCACATTACATTCCAATGTGGTTATCGGTGCCGACGGGTTCGGATTTGCCCCTGCCTCTGACAATTATAAAAAGGTTCCGCAAATAGGCAATGTCATTATCGAAGACCATGTTGAAATCGGTGCAGGCAGCGCCATCGATCGTGCCACATTGGGCTCCACCATCATCAGAAAAGGAGTTAAACTTGATAACCTGATCCAAATCGCCCATAATGTAGAAATCGGCGATAACACTGTAATTGCCGCACAAACTGGAGTGGCCGGTTCCACTAAAATCGGTAAGAACTGCATGATTGGCGGCCAAGTGGGTATCGTAGGTCATATATCCATTGCTGATGGAACCAAAGTTGCCGCCCAATCCGGCGTTGGTGCCGACGTGAAAGAGGAAGGGGTTATCCTTCAAGGCTCACCGGCTTTCCCAATCGGCGAGTACCGAAGGACCTACGTGGTATTCAAGAAACTACCAGAAATCGACAAACGATTGCTTGCACTTGAAAAAAACGCCCAAGTGATTGGTGGCGGAAACAATGATTGATCATGATTAAGCAAACCACCATAAAAAGCCAAATCACCGTATCAGGAGTGGGTCTGCATACC
>JBMTLM010000090.1:0-6915 GCA_049431185.1 Bacteroidia bacterium
TTTATTCCAAAGTTGTAACCAATTATGGGGTTTTCTTTTTTAAAGACAACTCCAATATATCGGAATCCACTTACCTTACCGACTTACGAAGAATCAAAGAGTCTTTAAAAGGTAAATAATGTTCGTGTGTATTTTATAAAAAAAGGGTCGGAATTCCGGCCCTTTTGTATTGCTACAATAAAGGTCTGAGATTATCTGGCAAGTATAGGATAGCGCCACTTCGCCAAGGCGTATGAGCCGAACAAAATCAAGCTATAAAATAAATCACCCATGACCGTACCCTTGAAAAAAGGAATGCCAGCGATATAACAGGCAAGTAATCCACTGCCCGTTTTCGGATACAAATCGTACATCAACCATGTGCCGAAATTCGTAATAAAGAAGAAAATCAGTGAAGAGCAAAGTGATGCTACCATAATCGTTTGACGCTGTTCACGGCCCCTTAACAGGTAGCCAATCGTTACCACCAAGGCAAAGCTACCGTAAACAAAAACCATGTCCCGGTAAAAACCCGTGCCGTGTACCAATTCCAACAAGATGTCAGAAAAAAGCAATACGCCCAATGGCAGCAAAAAGGATAATCTTTTGGAAAGGATATATGCTCCTGAGAACAGAGCAATTGCTCCTATGGGAGTGAAATTGTGCATATGAGGTATCAGCCTGGATAGGGCTACGACAACCAAAGCGATGATGATAAACTTCATTTTGGGTGATGCGTCACTGAGTGCTTTCATATTGAATTTTTTTAAAGTCTCTTTTATTGATTTTCAGTCGGCTAATTTATATCAAACACGCCGCATGTCAAATTTGTTTGAAAGAAGACAGGTTAGTTTGCATAAGCCTTGTTCCAAATCTCGAAAGCCAAATCAGCTTGTTTTCTCAACATAATCAGTCCATTACACGTAACAGCACCCCTTTTTTTAGCCTCTTGCATCAATTTGGTCTCTTCCGGATTGTATACAAGATCAAATACCAAATGGCTTTCAGTGACACTTTCCATTGATATGGGCGGTATTTCATTGACATTAGGCCAAGTTCCGATAGGTGTAGTGTTGATGATGATTTGATACCGGCCGACACGTTCGGCATCCAATTGCTCGAAATGAAATTCTCCAGGGGAAACAGGATTTCTACAAACACATTGGTGAGCAATACCCATGGTATCCAAAGCATACCGAACGCTTGCTGAGGCGCCGCCGTTTCCAATCACTAGCGCCGATTGATGATGGTGTCTCAACAATGGTGTTATGGCATGTTTGAAACCCAGGTAATCGGTATTGAATCCTCGCATAACAGGGTTACCGTATGGTTCAGGGCTTCGTTCAATGGAAACCACATTCACGGCGCCAATAGCAGAGGCATCCGTACTTATTTCATGAAGGAAGGGTATTACAGCTGATTTATATGGAATCGTGACATTAAATCCCATCAAATCAGGATTGGCCTGAATGAGCTCAGGCAGTTGCTCAATATTAGGTAACTCAAAGTTGAGATATCGATCAGCTGACGGAATTGCGTTTAATCCGTAACATTCCTCGAAATACCTTTTGGAGAATGAATGGCCAAGTGTTTTACCGATCAGTCCGTATGTTTTCATCAGTTAATCGAGGGTCGGACTACATAAACGGGATTGTTGATTGAAGCCTAGGAATTTTGCCATGCCAGGATACCGCCCTTAAGGTTAGATAGATTTGTGTATCCGAACCTGTTCTCCAATTCGCGAATAGCGGTAGCGCTTCTCGCGCCGCTGCGGCAATGTATGACGACGGGGGTGTCCTTGGGGATTTCTTCATGTCGGTCTATAACCGAACCCAATGGAATCAAAATTCCACCCATGTTAGCCTCATCGAATTCGTATTGTTCCCTCACGTCAATCAGCGTGAACTTCACGCCTTCATCCATCATTTTTCTAAGTTCCTGTGGGGTAATCTCGTTCATTTATCAAGGATTTTAATTTCAGTATTCAACTTCAGGTCCAACGCCGTTCAAAAATTGAAAAAACGTATCGCTTCGTAATCCCAATCTCAATGATTCCAATGCAATCACCTCCCCAGGAGCAATATTTCCCAAATTGACGTTGGCGCCAAATTGCTTGATCATATATACCTGCTGAGATTTGATAGGGGCCTCCCAGATGATTTTATCGGCAGGGACCTTACTTACAATTTTGTTGATGAGCATGGAGTGTGCCTTACCGTTAGGACGATAAATACCTACGGTTCCACTTTCTCTTGCCTCGGCAATTACCTTCCAGGCACCGGCTTGCAATTCTTTTTGCATCATCTCTATCCATCGTGCTGGCCTGATGATAATACCTTCCTCCTTGCTGCCTACTTCAGAGATCACAGTAACATGTTTACTGAGCTGATCAATAATGTCGCATTTGTGGTCGTGATCCATGATGATGGAACCATCGGAGACCTCTGCATACTCCAATTTTAAATCATCTAAAAGCCTCAAGTAATTATCGAGTTCCTTGCGGATAACGAAAGCCTCCAACAAGGTTCCACCAAAGTAAACCGGGATGCCTGCGCTCTTGTAGATGGCCAGTTTTTCCTTCAGATGAGGTGTTATCAATGAACTACCAAAGCCCAGTTTCACGATATCGGTAAAAGGTCCTTGTCCTTGAATAAAGTCCTCGGTTTCGCGCAGGCCAAGACCTTTGTCCATGACCATGGTCAAACCATTCGATCGCGGCTTGGAAGTCCTTTCCGGTAATTGAGATAGTTTGAAATTCATTAAATATCGCTTTTAGAGGCGATCATCCTGATGATGTTCCGGTCGTTTCTCAAGGAGGGCATTAATTCGAAAATCACCAAATAGTTTTTATCATCACGGTCCAATGCCATGGCTAGATGCTCGTATGCATCATCAATTCGGCCAGCCGCGTACAGGTTTACGGTTTGTCGATAGAGCAATTCAGCACAATGGGGGTGAACCGATAGCCCCTGTTGAGTCGCTTCCACGGCCAAGTCAGGGTTTCCTGTTTCTGTCAGAAAATGAGCATAGGAAAGCCACGCGTCTATGTGAGATGGAAATTCCTCTACAATCCTGGAATAAATATCCCCGGCTTCCGAGATGTTGTTCAAATTAAATTCACAGTCTGCCAAAAGCAACCAATATTCGGGGTTTGTGTGTTCCTTTTCAATGGCTTTTCGAACATAGTGAATGGCTTCATACCAACGCTCTTCATATTCTAATGTGAGCGCTATGCCATACCAACCCTGCGACATGTCGGGGACCATTTTCACCGCTTTTTTGTAATAGGTCCTGGCATCATCCATTTTTTCAAGTTTCTCATAGCACTCTGCTATGTTGAAATAGGTGATACCATCCGGGTTATAGTATTCGAAAGTCTGGATGTACTTGTTGATAGCCTCTTCATACTCACCGAGCATGGCCAACACATGTGCTTTGTCCAAGTGCGCAGGAGCAAAATCGTCTTTAATGAGAATGCAATAGTCGAACGCATTCAGTGCCTCCTCCAAAGAGCCTAATCGGCAATAAGTGTCGCCTAAGTGGTACCAAGCCGCGTGCGAATACGGGTCATTGTCAATGAGGCCTCTGAAGACATCAATTCCCTCTTGCAATTTCCCATTCAGTGCAAGGCATGCGGTCAATTCCTCCATGGCGAGTTCATAGTTGGGATTTCGGGCAAGAGCCTTCTTGAAATAGGTGGCAGCCTTCTCATAATGCTGCATGTTTTGGTAGGTGATGGCCATACTGAAAAGCACTTCCTCACCAAATTCTGATAGGGGTAAGGCACTTTTAAAACAATTCAGGGCATCCTCATATCTGCCTAACGAGTTGTAAACATTACCTCGTACCATGAACATTTCAGGATCAAAAGGGTTGAGTCGCTCCACACGATCCAATGTCTCCAAAGCCTTAATGTCATTCCCTGTCAATGCAAAAAGATGCGCCTGCTTGAGTAACAGGTTGGCTGAATCGGGATGTAATTTGGAGGCGTAGGCCGATGCTTCTGCCGCTCGTGACAAAAAACCTTTCTCTACGTAAAAATCCAAAATTTTGATAAGTGCATCAACGTCAAAGAAGTAATGGTCCTTGTTTCGGATCATTTCTTCAAACCGGGTAACGTCGGTATCCCTTTCCTCGTTTGGTTCAAACCCATTATCTAGGTTGTCATCTTCTTCCATGGACACGGTTTAAACAATCAAATAAATTACACACTCTTTACAAAGTTAAGGATTAAACTCCCTCTACACCATACCTGTTTTTTAGTTATTCACACAATCCTGTTATGATTGGTTATGGGATTGAAAATGAATCAAAAGCATATAGCTACGCAAACAATTTGCTATGGTTTAATGGCTTAAATTTGCCCTATATGTTTTTGAGTAACCTCCAACTATTGAATTTTCGGAATTATGAGGACGTAAATCTCAGATTCTGCAACGGCTTAAATTGTCTCACCGGTTACAATGGAACTGGAAAAACCAATTTACTGGATGCCATTCATTATTTATCGATGACTAAAAGTTTTGCCCATTCTTCGGACGCACAAAGTGTTAAACATGGCACTTCGGGTATGATGATTAGAGGGGAAGTGGTGAGTCAGAGTGGTAGCGATTTGTTCCTTTGTGCGCTGAAAAGCGGACAAAAGAAAATATTCAAAGTCAACGAAACAGAGTACGAGCGAATGAGCCAACATATTGGAGTGCTTCCAGTGGTGGTCATAGCTCCCGGCGACGTTGAAATGGCCGTTGGAGCAGGGGAGTCCCGAAGGCGTTTTTTGGACACCATCATTTCCCAATACGACAAGCTCTACTTGCATCATTTGATTCGATACATGGAGACTTTGTCACAACGCAACTCATTACTCAAACAATTCGCTCACAATGGATTTGTAGATTGGTCGTTGATGTCCATCTACGACCATCAACTCGATGAGTCATGCAATCTGATCACGCAGGCCCGCAAGGCATTCGTCGATGATTTCAATCCCTACTTCTCTAAATTTTACGCCCACCTATCCTCAGGATTAGAATCGCCCTCCATTACATATGAGTCGAATCTCGAAGGGAAAACCATGATGGATAGGCTGTTGGAAAGCAGGAGTAAAGATTTGGACCTGCAGTTCACATCGGCAGGTTGCCACAGAGATGATTTGGAGTTTCTGATCAATGGAATGGCCATTAAAAAATTTGCATCCCAAGGACAATTGAAAACTTTTCTGTGCGCAATCAGATTAGCCCAGTTTGAAATCCTGCGACTACGATCGGGCAAGGTGCCACTTTTGCTTCTTGACGATGTATTCGATCGATTGGATCAAAACAGGGTCAAACAATTGTTGCATCTGGTTTGCCATCCCCCATTCGGTCAGGTATTCCTGACGCATACGGACGATGAAAGATTGATATCCTATTTGCATGATTTAAATCGGGAATTCATTATCTTCGAAGTAGTTAATCAGCAAATCAACGTCAAACACCTAAACTCCTGATGCGCAACCAATCCGAAAATAGCTTGGGAGATATCATTCGTCAATTCACAAATGAAAACAAACTCCAAGATCGATTGAATCAAGTGAGTCTACAGGGTCTTTGGGAGGATTTGGTGGGTCCTATGATATCCAAAAAAACCAAGGATCTACGATTGGTAGAAGGCACACTACGCGTACGGCTGGAGTCTGCCACCATCCGTCAGGAGTTGGAGTTCCAAAAACCTGTCATCATTCAAAAATTGAACGATGGGTTGGGGCAACCAGTCATTAAAGAACTGGTGTTGTGTTGATGATTAGAACTGTTCGGTTTTAGCGAAATAGAAAGCACCTTCAATTTCAGCATTGGCGTCGCTATCTGATCCATGCACTGCATTTGCGTCAATTGACTTGGCAAAGAGATTTCTGATGGTACCTGGTTCAGCTTTGGCTGGATCGGTAGCCCCAATCAACTTTCTGAAATCTTCCACCGCATTTTCTTTTTCCAAAATGGCAGCAACGATTGGGCCAGAGGACATGTATTTAACCAATTCACCATAAAAAGGGCGTTCTTTATGTACGGCATAAAACTTGCCTGCCGTTTCAGTGGTGAGGTGGGTGTATTTCATCGCCACGATCCTAAATCCGGCGCCGATAATCATATCCAATATTTTGCCGATATGGCCGTTTTCTACGGCATCGGGCTTCAGCATGGTGAAAGTTCTGTTAGTAGCCACGTTATTTGAATTTTGGGATGCAAAGATAGGCAAATCAGTGGTGAATTGCAATCCCACCATGGCTTTAAAATCAAACACTTGAATAGCATCCGAATGGTTATTTTTACACCATGATTCCCAACTACAACCTAGCCGATATTGAACAGCTGAAGACCTTTTTATCCATTCCCAGGCGATTGGTGGTCACTACACACTATAAACCCGATGGGGACGCGATGGGATCTTCCTTGGCTCTGGGTGCTTATTTAGAGGTAGCTGGACATTCCGTTTCAGTGGTTGCGCCTAGCGATTATCCCGATTTCCTTCATTGGATGCCAGGCCAGCATATGGTGGTTAGTTTCGACAAGGATCCCTCACAGTGCAAGCAAGCCATAATGGATGCCGAAGGTGTTTTCTGTTTGGATTTCAACAAGCCTTATCGTGTTGAAAAACTCGAATCCCCGTTATTGGAATCACCTGCGATGAAAATACTGGTGGACCACCACCTCGATCCCGACCCTTTTTGTGATATCACCTTTTCTTTTCCCGAATCATGTGCCACCTCCGAATTGGTTTATCATTTAATATGCCATCTCGGTGGTGAACATTCATTTAATTCGAGCATGGCTACCTGTCTATATACGGGCATCATGACGGATACCGGATCTTTCAGGTTTTCATCCATGACAGCCGACACGCACCGCATCATTGCACACCTGATGTCATGCGGCGCCGTTAATCATGAAATTCACGAGGAGG
>JBMTLM010000091.1:0-6907 GCA_049431185.1 Bacteroidia bacterium
CTGGTATGCTTTGATATCGGAGTCCATACTGAATACCTCTACATCAAGATAGCCGTTGGTGAAATCCACATTGGTAATGGCTAGTCCAGTGGAATCGTTAGGGTTGAGGATGTTTCGCGGAAAGTTACATTCGTTGGTATTGGTACCGGCAGGATGAGGCACATGTGGCGTTTGAATACACCACAAGGCCAAGGCCGCGTCATAAACTGAAACCTGACCATCGCCGTTCAGGTCATAACAAGGCGCAGATGATCCGGGCACGCTTTCCAACATGTTGGCGTATTCAAAGACATCTGTCGTGTCAAGGGCCAGATCATTGTTAAGATTTCCATAAATACCGGTGCCGGCACAAACGCCATTACAGTCGAGTACCGCAGCACCGCCGGGGATTCCCAAACAATCTACAAATGGTGTACAATTGGGTAATATGGTGAAGGATGGAACTCCAGCCGTGTTACGTGTGATTTGTATGCACACTTGCAGCGCGTTGTTGGCATGGTTGATTTCATAATGGTTGAACGCATCAGGTAGATGACGGGAGTTGATAATGATGGCGAGTCGATATTGTCCATCGGGCACATCGGTGATGTCAATCCACTGACACTGGGTACCCGCACCATAAACGTCGTAACATCCAGCTGAAATACCCATGTAACCACAAGTGTAAGTACCCCAGCCACACAGGTCCATCACACAAAATCCGTTTTTATGTCCTGCCGGTATGAGGTTGTTGTTTGCGTCATACAACCGGTAGTCGCCATAGCCTTCGTAGTGCGCATGGCCGTGGCAGTTAACCGTATTGAACATATTCGGATTACCCGAAGGCGTACCCACGATATAATCCAAGTTGCCGATATTGTCGATTTTGGAAGTGAATGAAACCACATAGCGAGTGCCATATCCGGTTACACATCCCTCCGCCACATCACAGGTGGTGGCGTTGATGGTTTGCAGACCAAGACTACTTACAAAAGCCAGGGAATCAAATACCAGATCCGGACCTGTACAGCCGGGATTGGGCGCATAAATACAGCTACCATCGTCAATCATGGCCAATGGATTGAAGTTGCATGCGGTTGGGTCAGTGCATCCCGATATGGGACCTACATAGCTGAAATCAAAACTGACACTTCCAGGGCAATCATCGCTGTTGTCGCCTATACGAACGACATATATTTGACCGGCCATCAATACCAAATCCAATTCAGCTTGCAGACCGCAAGAAGCATTATCGTTGTAAGCATAGGTGCCGGGGGGGCCTTCGTTAGAAGCTTGAGGGTTGCACGGACTATACACCCATATTTTTGTATCGCACGTGTTGGTACCACACGTTGAAATGCGATACATACCGGTGGCTGGAGCTGTAAAGGTGTAATAGTGGTTATCGTAAATAGTGTTGTGATTGCCAGCAGTGAGTATAGCAGGTTGCGAGCAAAATGATCCAGCGGGGCAATTGATGGCCACTACATCTTGGAATCCATAATTGTATCCTGTGGCAATCTGTTGTCCGTTCAGGTACAGCCAATATCCTCCAGGTGCGTAAATGCCATCACCAAAGCTATCATAAATGGTGAAGATATGACATGAATTGTTGGCGATGCAAATAGTGTCACCTACCGATCCTCCCGAATCAATTTGCGTACCGTTGATGTCGTTCAGCTCCCAACTAATCTCATAGGGCCATGCATCGGGTATAATTTCAATGATGAGCTGGTCGTAACCGGTAGGACAGTTGATTTGAGCAAACGATTCCCTTGAATAAAAGGAAACCATCAGCATGGTAACCATCAACAGCATTTGTCTAATAGATCGCATGGTATAAGATTTTATTTTTTGTTTTGCTCGGTTTGGATGGGCTTGCCGTTGATATAATCGGGCCAGCTTTGCTTTTTGTAAATATCATTGCCGAAATAGGGCAATATTTTGGAGAGTGCCGTGGGAGACAGGTAGGATGGAATGGCGTCTATGAGTTGATTGTTCTCATCCAATATGGCTAGCGTAGGCAATATGAAATTATTCTTTGCTAAGGCAACGGCCAATTGATGAAAAGGGCTAGAGGGGGTTCTGGGGTTGATGAACGTTCGCCCTTGAAACACGATGGAATCTCGCAACTCTGCATCAAAAGAAATCATGCGAAATTTTCGGTTTGCATAATCAAAAACGGTGGAATCAATAAATGACGAACGCTGCATGACTTTGCATGATACACACCAGCTAGTATGGATGTACACCAGCGTTTTGGTTTGCTGATCGGGAGTAGCCCGAAAAGCATCCGCCGGTGATTGCCAACTGAGTTTCTCTAATCGCTTATCGAGCGTAGAGTCCCGGAATGTTGTTTCAAAGCCTTGTTTGAACTCCTCAAAACCACTGTTGCGGTACACATTCTCGACCGCAAACACCACCATCGGTTCAATGGCATTACGATCGAGATAGCCTGGAGCCAGCAAATTTAGAGCGAATCTGTTTTCAGCAGGGATGTAACCGTTGAGGAAAAGGGTGGATGGGTAAGTGAGTTTACCTCCTAGTTTTTCGATAGCGAATTCATGCGCGGTTTTAGGTTCCGGAGAGGTGGGCTTGTATGTTTTGCCAGCAAAGGTGAACGTATCTTTCCCCTCGGCGTTGAACTTGACCGGATAGAATTGGTTATTGATGTAACCCGCCAGGTCCGGATCGGAGTAGGTGGTTTTCATCATATGCTTACACCAACCACACCAATCGGTATAAAAATCGATGAGGATGGGTTTGGGGGCTTTTTCATTGGCCGCTACGGCTTCCTGGATGGTCATCCACCTAACCAAACCTGAGGACGGAGGCATACCAGTCGAGGTGATATGCTGTTGCGCAACAACTTGCGTAACAAGGCACAGAAAAAGAGATACTAGCAGGGTACGGAACATTGCAATATGGAATCTAGTACGAAAATAGTGAAAAATAGATAGGCGGTGAACAAAGGCATTGTGGACCTCGCGGATAAATGGGGCTTTATGCCTTGTCCAAAAATCAATTCCTGGCAAATCAGTGAAATCCTCAAGTTATCATTCGAATAATCTAGCCTAATTTAGCCCGTATGAAAACCGCTTACCTCCGTTCTCTTACATTCAGGTCATTGGCTTTATTGATGGTGCTGATGCACACCTCGACAACCGCCTCTAAAGCCCAAATTACCGATGTTTTCGAGCTAAATTTTGTTGAAAGGCAGGGCGGCGATACTGTAGGGTTCGTGTCGCTATCTGAAGTATTGTACATCAGCGAACACCCCGACTCCACCTTTATGCCCGAAATAACGGAAATGCCAGAGGATTCTGCTTCCAAATACGAACGAATCGTTTCGCAAGACACCAACCAAGAAAGAATCCTTCGCCAGTATCTTTTAAAGGAAAATGACCGGCTTTTCGTTTATGCTTTTTTTAAAAACATATTGATAAGCATAAAATTGAAAGAGCTTTCCTTGGTGGCGCAACTGAGCGGATGGTGGTTCTAAAAAGCAGTCGATTCCAAGACATCGCCCATCATCTCGTCATCATGGCGGTTTTTGCCATCGCACTCAACAGTTGGGCGATTTGGAGTTATAGGAAGCGGAGCTGAGGAAAAAGTGGCAGTAGGCTGTTGCGGAGAGCGGCTTAACTTTTATTAGGTTAAAACGCTTTATTGATTGGATGGTTAGTTTTGGATAGTAATCGGGATTTCTAATTAAAATGGACAATTAAAAACTGTTTAATATTAATCCACTAAAAAACTCAAAAACAGATCCTCATCCAAGAAAAAACGGAATGGATGTTAATTGATGATTTGTATAATAATTTTTAGTTTTTATCTTCAATTTAAAGTTATATTGCTCTATGAAATATCCCCCTCTAAGTGCTATAACCGTTTTTGTGTATTTTTCAATTTCATCTATCTGCGGCGGATGTGTTCCGAATTCAGCTGAAAGCGATATGTCAATAGCTGAGCAAGAAAACGTTCAGTCGACTCCGGCTCATGTCCCTCAAGAACTCAATACCAACCCCGACGGCTCCGAGATTAAATCCCGGATACAGCCCCCTGATGGCTTCAACTGGGTGGAAGAGGAAGAAGGGTCGATGGGCCAATTTCTTCAAAACTTAAAACTGAAACCCAGCGGCAGTCAAATTCTAGATTATACAGGAACTCCTATTGACAATCAGTCTGAGCATGCTGCAGTATTGGATATTGATGTGGGCGACAAAAATTTGCAACAATGTGCCGATGCCGTTATCCGCTTGAGGGCCGAGTATTTATGGCATCACAACCGCCATGGTGAGATTGCCTTTCATTTCACCAGTGGTGATTTGTGCCGCTGGGAGGATTATCGTGATGGCTTACGACCATCCATTACAGGAAACAATGTGCGGTTTTCTAAAACAGCCACCCGGGATGGCTCGTATGCAAACTTCAGGAAATATCTCAATTTGGTGTTTACCTACGCAGGAACCATTTCCCTAGATAAGGAAACACGAAGGCTAGGCACCGATGAAACCTTGGAGACGGGCGACATACTGATAACACCCGGCAGCCCAGGACATGTAGTGATTATCGTAGGCCATGCCAAAAACGCGAATGGCAAAAACATCTATCTTTTAGCTGAAAGTTACATGCCTGCTCAGTCTATACATATTGTAACCAATCCTTACAATTCGAGTATCAGTCCATGGTATGAATTGAAGCCAACCACAGATCCTGTAACCACTGCGAGATATTCATTTGAGACGGGTAACTTCAGGAGGTTTAAGTAGCGATTAATTCCAGTTTAAATAGCCATCATTTTCATTTGACCTAATTGCCACTTTCCTCCATGGGCATGGTTTTTGTATTTTCGCATCTAAAGCCACTATCCCATGATAAAGCGCCTTCTCATCCTGGCACTTACCACAGCCATCTTATCCGCCTGCAGCAGCGGTAAGCGATTGCTCGAAAACGGACAATATGATGAAGCGGTGATTGCCGCCGCCAACCGATTGCGGCAGGATCCGGATAACAGCAAAGCAAAGCAGACACTCAAAGCGGCATATGCCTATGCCAAGGATTTTCATTTGAAGAATATCTCAAATGCGATGGCATCGCAGGATGTTTACAAGTGGGAAAGCGTTGTGAACGATTACACGCAGCTCAATATGCTGTCCGATGAAATTCGCAGATGCCCTGCCTGCCTTTCAACAACACCGAACCCCTACTACGCATCAACCGACCTGAACCAAGCGAAGAACAAAGCTGCCGAAACCCGTTACGCCCTCGGTGAAAAGTCGATGCAAGCCAACACACGCAATGAAGCACGTCAAGCATACGAGCATTTCCTGGCATGCAAACGTTTTGTGCCCAACTTCAAAGACGTGACTGAAAAAATCAAAGAAGCTAAATACCAAGCCACGCTCAAAGTTCTGGTAGAACCCATTCCCATGCACTCGAACCTGCTCAAGCTCAGCAACGCTTTTTTCGAGAACAAGATCCATGAATCGCTTTCTCGGATGGCCAACAATGAATTCGTACGCTTTTACACATTTAAAGAGGCTGAATCCTCAGGTATAAAAGATCCCGACCATGTAATCCGACTCACTTTCGATGACTTTGTAGTTGGCCAAACTTCCCTGAAAGAAACCATCATGCCGTGTAAAAAAGATTCCGTGGAGCTCTCCAAAGACCGCGACGGCAAGCCCATTTATGGTACGGTAACAGCTGAATTCAGACATTTCAACAAGGCTGTTGTCTCAACTGGGTTGCTCGACTTTAAAATCATGGAACGCGCTACTGGTAGAACTCTTACACAGGAAAAGTTTCCCGGAACCTTCAACTGGTTTTGCGAATGGGGATCATTCAATGGCGATAGCAGAGCATTGACTCCCGATCAGTTGAAGATATCCAAAAACAAGGAGTTAATGCCTCCTCCTCCGCAAGATCTGTTTATCGAGTTCTGTAAACCGATTCATGAACAGGTTGGGAACAAGATTCGGGCGTTTTACCGTAACTATTGATTGATACTCCATCGTGAGAGTCCGATTCGGCATACTTGTTTTTTTGCTCATTCTTGCATCATCTTGCCAAAGGGCGTTTATGCCCAAAAGATCTTGGCATCCTGACCCCAATGTTGCCACACCGTCGGCACCTAATTATGCCAATCCCCAATACTGGGCCGCCTTGCCCGAAAAAGTGGATCCCGCCGACCAGATTCCTGCGGGAATTTCGGGCCTAAACAACCAAGGTGAGGACGCACCGGCAGACATCTTCTTCATTCACCCTACCTCCTATTTGGGGAAAACAAACAAGAGTACAGGGTGGAACGCCGATTTGAACGATGAACAAATCAATAATCGGACAGACAATGGCAGCATCAAATATCAAGCGAGCGTGTTCAATGGCGCCGGAAGAATTTATGCACCTCGCTACCGCCAAGCCAATATCTGGGCTTTTTTTCCAACCGATGAAAACCAAAAAAGAATCGCATTGGAAACGGCGTATGCCGATGTAAAAAAGGCATTCGAATATTTTTTGGAACATTATAACAATGGTAGACCTTTCATCATTGCCTCACATAGTCAAGGAACCACCCACGCCAAAAGATTATTAAAAGACTATATCGATACCAATGGTCAATTGGAGGAAAAGTTGGTAGCAGCCTATCTCATCGGGATGGATGTATATGACACACTGTATACGCAATTGAAGCCCTGTGCCGATGCTGACGACAATCGATGCTACATCTCCTGGATGACCTACGCCGTCAACTACTTCCCTCCGGGATATGTAAGGCCTTACCGCGAAGCGGTTTGCACCAATCCATTGACTTGGACGATAGATAGCACTTACGCATCGCGGGCATTGAATAAGGGTGGGGTTTTGAGGAAATTCGACCGGGTCATTCCCGGGTTGTGTGATGCCCAGGTTTTAGATGGGGTGG
>JBMTLM010000092.1:0-6887 GCA_049431185.1 Bacteroidia bacterium
CCGTAAGGGAGTGTCGAAAAAATCCTTAACTATTTCACTTACTGAGTTTTCAGCTAATTTCTCAAGCCTTAATGGTACTGCTGTTCCGTTTAACATGATGCTAAAGTTTAGACATATAACTGCTTTGAATGTCTTTTTGTTTAATATTTTAAGTAATTTATTAAACTTTTTTAATTGAATTTGAGATAATTAAGCCTTTTGTTTATATTTTGTTACTGTTTTATTACACACAAATGTTTGAGATTTGAATTCTAGCTGTACATTTGTGTAGGATTTAACCTTAAAAACTAAACAAAATGACACAAGTAGAATTCAATCACGCAGTACAGTGCCAGTACAAGCCCTTGCGCGGCTATGCCATGAAGCTTGTGAGAGATGTAGAAGACGCCAACGACTTGGTTCAGGAAACCATGCTCAAGGCCTTCAAGAATAAGGATAAGTTTGCCGAGGGCACCAACCTGAAAGGTTGGCTTTATACTATGATGAAAAACATATTCATCAACAACTATCGCCGCATGGTCAATAGCAACATTTTTTCGGACGATACGGAAAACCAGTTTTACATTAATTCTTCCTCCAATTCCACAAGAAACGACGCCGAAACCGGCTTAGCGATGGAGGACATCAACATGGCCCTGTCAAACCTTTCGGAAAACCTCAGAAAGCCTTTCATGATGAGTTTCCAGGGTTACAAATACGAGGAAATTGCCAGGCACTTGGCTATTCCATTAGGTACTGTGAAAATCAGGATTCATAATGCCCGGCATAAGCTGCAAGCCTCTTTAGCCAACTATGGTGTAGATTATGGCCTTGAGGCTTAAATCACCATTTACCTTGCGATTTTTTCTTCAGCTGTTCCTTCCGATACATTTCAACGCCCTCAAAAGCGATGAAACGGTAATCTACCAAAAGTGTTAGCGTCATTCGGTGATTTTCAATACCCCCCTCTGGAAATTCGCTGAACTCGTAAACCTTATTGCTTCGCTTTTTTTCACCTACCAGTAACTCCTGCAATGATGCCTCGGGATATTTTTTCAAAAGCGGCACTACGTAGGTGAACAAATCGTAACCAGCGAATCCTGATGACAGCGGATCATCGAAATAGGCATTCACAAAACGCTTCCGGAATTTAATCCTGTTGGGGTCTGTCAAGTCGATGTAATTGTTATCGAACAGCCCAATTTGAACTCGTTCATGTGACATAAAATCGATGGATTCAAAATTCACCCAAGTGGGCATGCCGCAAATGATGGTATTACGCGGACAGCTTTTAGCCAAAGAGGCCAAACCCGGATTGACTACGGGCTCATCAGAGGATACAAAGAAGATGATGTTTTGACGATCCGGCACCACGCCGCTCGCAGCAGAGCTTGAACTTGACGTGGCTAGATCAACCACTCTGACAGTGGAGGTCATGGATGCCACGGTGTCAACGGCCGCTCGGAATGCCTCTGCCACCTCTTTCTCCCTGGGATTCTTCCCTTTGATGATGACAAAATTCGCGTTTGGATATTTCTTCAGAAAACGGTCCACTACCAAGCTGCATTGCGTTGCAGTTGAGGCATAGGCCAATGCACAATGGGTATGACCCCGTATCGGTTCAGCACTCAAGGCCTGGGTCAAAATCAGTTTCATTCCCTCTTTTTCGGTGCGTTCGACCGTCATGGGAAGTAATTTATCAGGAACGCTGCCAATGATCACATTAAAACTATCGCGGGCCAATTCGTCTAACAACTTATCCATCCTAGAAGAGTCTGCTGGCGACTCAAAGCAAACCGTACTGGATCTAACGCCACGTTTTGTTAATGAATCAACCGCCAACCTTGCCCCTTCATAAAAGTGCAAGGCAGGCAAGGAAAACGGATGAATCCATGGGCCATCTGGATTGGCGGGATCAACCTGGGCATTGCGTCCTACTTCAAAAGGCATAACCAATGCAATCTTGATGGGCTTGGCAGTTTCAGCGGTATCCTGTTCGTAAAATTCCTTGGCCAGTGTGCATCGGGCCGAAAAAGTCAAAAGCAAGCAGAAAAAAATGGACCGAAACGCCAATCTTAACCCGTTGCAACATTTAAGTTTTAAGTCCTTCATCAACTATACGGTTCATTAAAAAATGTTTATTCCCATTCAATCGTGGCCGGAGGCTTGGAACTGATATCATAAACCACCCGGTTCACCCCTTTTACCCGGTTGATGATTTCATTGGAAATCCTTCCCAGGAATTCATAAGGCAGGTGGCACCAATCTGCCGTCATACCATCCGTTGATGTGACCGCACGCAATGCCACTACATCCTCATAGGTTCGCTCATCCCCCATCACACCTACCGACTTCACCGGTAAGAGCATGCAGCCTGCCTGCCACACTTGATCATACAATCCATCGGATCTTAAGCCATTGATGAAAATCTCATCCACGTCCTGTATTACACGAACTTTTTCAGGCGTGATATCACCCAAAATACGAATAGCCAACCCGGGTCCAGGAAAAGGATGTCGGTTCAATAAATCAGGATGCATGCCTAAAGCAGTGCCCACCCTGCGTACTTCATCCTTGAACAGGGATCGCAAGGGCTCTACCACTTTCAAACTCATTTTCTCAGGCAATCCACCCACATTGTGATGCGACTTGATGGTGGCACTAGGGCCTTTCACAGAGACCGATTCAATGACATCCGGGTAAATGGTGCCCTGTGCCAACCATTTCACATCCTGGATTTCCTGTGCGCATCGCTCAAATTCCTCAATGAAAACACGTCCAATGGTCTTCCGTTTTTTCTCGGGTTCGGATATCCCTGCCAACTCCGAATAGAATCTGTTGGTGGCATCTACTCCACGGATATTTAGGCCCATGTGTTTATACGCTTCCAATACCTGATGAAACTCGTTCTTACGCAACAATCCATTATCGATAAAAACACAGTGCAAATTGGAGCCAATGGCTTTGTGCAACAGCATCGCGGCCACTCCTGAATCAACCCCACCGGATAAGCCCAATATCACTTTATCGCCACCCAACTGCTGTTGTAATCCGGCAATGGTCTCATCAATAAAGGAGGAAGGTGTCCAATCACCTGTACATCCACAAACATCAAAAATGAAATTGGATAACATGCCCGTACCTTCTGTTGAATGCACCACCTCCGGGTGAAACTGCACTCCATAGGTACGCTCCCCTTTGATTCGATATGCTGCTACGCGAACCGTATCCGTTCCGGCAGTCACTTCGAATTGATCTGGCACCTCGGTAATGGTATCCCCATGTGACATCCAAACTTGTGAGGAAATTGAGCCACCTTTAAACAAAGCACATGAGTCATCGGTCACCTTGAGGATGGCCCGACCATATTCCCTGATCTTGGAAGGGGTAACACGGCCTCCCGATTGATGTGCCATCAATTGCGCTCCATAACAAACCCCAAGCACAGGGAATTGTGAACGCAAACTCATGGTGTCAATCTCAGGAGCGTTTTCCTCTCTTACCGAAGACGGTCCCCCGGAAAGGATAACCCCTTTAAAACGACCGTCTAAATCCGGCAAATGGTTATACGGATGAATTTCACAGTACACATTCAACTCCCTTATACGCCTGGCAATCAACTGGGTATACTGGGAACCGAAATCAACAATCAATATGGCTTGGTGCATGGTCAAAATTAACCATTTGATTGGAACCAAAAACCGTTCCCGAATTCGGTTTATCAAGACCACATGACTTACATCATCTGTAATTACATCAAACCTTATCAATTTTCAGCTATTCAAAAACCACCAGTCCATGAGCCCTCTAACCCTTTTGGTTCCAGTTGATTTTTCCAATAACTCGCTAATTGCCTTGAAGTTTGCCAAGGCGATTCTGCAAAACAGACCGTCGTTAATCATCTTAATGCACGTTCGAGAAACACCCAATTTTCAAGAGCAATTGAGTGAAAACCTGGGTGTCGACCACCTGTTGGCATTATGGGAAGAACACGCTAAAAGCAAGGATATCGAGGTTAAAAGCATGATTCTTGACGGCCCTGTTTCCGAGACGATCTTGAAAACCGCCACGGCATACTCGGCCTCCATGATCATTATGGGTACACAAGGTGCAAAAAGCAAGTTGGATCGCATCATGGGATCCAATGCGTCTAAGGTGGCCACAAATAGCCAATGCCCCGTTTTGGTCATCCCTGAATCCATGCCATTCAGAATGATATCAAAAATCGTAGTTGGTATTGATCCGAACTTGGAGTACGACCACACGATGGCATGGCTTTCGGGATTGATACTTCAAGAAAAAACTGAAGTCACCCTATTCAGCGCCGGCTCAAGTACAACCTTGCAGGAAATGGAGCAATATCAATTTAGAATATCCCAGATCATCACCTCCTCCTCTCCAAAATGCAAGGTGAATCATAAGGTTGTTGCCACAGTGGATACGGTATCAAGTCTAGATAACCTGGTGCAGGACCTGGACGCCGATCTGTTGGTGTTGACCACCCATCATAGAGGGGTATTTGACCGGATTTTTGATGCCAGTTTGACCCGAAAAATGACCATGAGCTCTAGCATCCCCGTGCTTGCCATCCCATTGCACAAGGTGCCGGTTTACTTTTTTTAAGCTGATGGCAGATTCACATCAAGCAAGTACCGCTTGCTTTGAGGCCCCAAATTCATGATTAAATCCAAGCAACTAAGACCGGATACAAAAGGAAACCGATCCTGAAATACCTGTATGTAATGTGCTTGTGAGGGAAAGGATTCCGGATTGGATAAATCTGCTAGAAACGCTGCGGTGTCAGATTCGGATTGGCCATCCCAGAGGGGAAAACGCATTTTTACATCCATGCAGCGAAACAGCAACGCTATGGTGGCAAGGTTGAATTCCCACAGGTATTCAAAACTCGAGGCATATAATTCAGCAAGTTCGTCTTCGAAATGTTCAAAAAAGGCTGAGCGGCCGTAGGCGGTTTTAATGGTTCTAAAATGACGCTGACGCCATGGCTCCTTATAGGAAATCCGTACCTCCTTGACAGCTGATTGATGCAGTTTTCCATGTACCACGGGAATGATCAGTGGCAAAACACCATTAGGCGACAAAACATGGCATCTTGTCCGTACATTTTGCTTCACAAAACGCTCCTCAATGTCGAGCACCGCATCGCCTCTCAAAACGAGGGAAGCATAGGTGGCGGATGGCATGTAACAAGTTGATAACCTTATCATATCCTAATATGATGCAAATTAAAGAATGTCTGACGATAAATTATCTTTGCACACAAACACCTGACCTGTGAAGCCCTCTCTACCTAAAGGCACCCGCGACTTCCCTCCTGTTGAAATGAGCAGGAGAAACTACATTTTGGGTCGAATCCAAGATGTGTTCAACCGTTATGGCTACCGGCAGATTGAAACCCCTGCCATGGAAAATCTGACCACCCTGACGGGCAAGTATGGCGAAGAGGGCGACCAATTGTTGTTTAAGGTGCTGAATTCACGCATTCACGAATCAGTAAAGAAAACAGAGCTGTTGGACGCCTTTAACCAGTCACTTCAGCGAAACACCAATTCCGAGTTGCTTACTGAGCGGGCCCTACGCTATGACTTAACCGTTCCTTTTGCGCGCTTCGTGGTCATGCACCAACACGAAATCACTTTCCCTTTCAAAAGATTCCAAATCCAACCGGTTTGGAGGGCTGACCGCCCTCAAAAGGGACGTTACAGAGAGTTTGTGCAATGCGATGCGGATGTGATTGGGAGCACTTCCTTGATGAATGAAGCGGAATTGATTCAGATGACACGCGAGGTGTTTACCGCTTTGGGATTATCAGTCACCATCAAAATAAATAACCGTAAGATCTTGGCGGGAATGGCTGAGGTGACCGGCGCGGCAGACAAAATCATCGACCTGACTGTTGCGCTCGACAAATTGGATAAGATCGGAAAAGACAAAGTGGTAGAGGAACTTGTCGCCAAAGGGCTAAACGACCATTCCATCAATAGTCTGATGCCTGTGTTGAATTTCCATAGTGACAGCATGGATCAAACCATCAGCTTTTTATCAGAGTGGTTGCAATCATCCGTTATCGGGATGAAGGGTGTTTCTGAAATCAAGGAAGTCATCAGCATATGTGGACATGACCAATTGGATATTGATATCACGCTTGCACGTGGACTCAACTATTACACCGGCGCCATTTTGGAAGTTAAATCCAATGATGTGCAAATCGGCAGCATCGCCGGAGGAGGCCGCTATGACGACCTCACCGGAGTTTTTGGCATGCATGGCATTTCAGGTGTAGGTATCTCCTACGGCATCGACAGAATCTATGATGTATTGGAAGAATCTGGCCAATGGAACAACGCTGTCTTTGAGACGGGCCGGACCAAAGTGCTGTTTGTCAATTTTGGCGAAAACGAATCCCGCTTTTGTGTCCAAGCAGCGCAAATCTTGCGCAAGGCGGGTATCAATACGGAGGTTTATCCCGACCCGGCTAAAATGAAAAAACAACTCGCCTATGCCGATGATTTGAAAATTCCTTTTGTAATCTTGGCGGGTAGTGAAGAAATATCTTCCGGACAACTAACCCTCCGCAACATGTCAACCGGCGACCAGCAAAAACTGTCGCTCAATGAAATCATCCAGCAACTATCGTAGCCTATTATTTGCATCACCACTATGCCAACTCTGAAAATCAACCATAACCCCATCGGCTTCAAGGAAATCGGACAGGTCCTATCGGGCACCTATAGCATTGAGTTAACCGAAGAGGTCAAATCTACGATTGATCATTGTCGTCAGTACCTCGACCATCGTATGGCCAATCAATCCGAGCCTGTTTACGGCATCAACACCGGTTTCGGCAGCCTATACAACCGATCCATCTCCAATGATGACCTCGAGGC
>JBMTLM010000093.1:0-6865 GCA_049431185.1 Bacteroidia bacterium
CGCCAAGATGTCTTTCCACAGTGTGGTTAACAATGGCAACAACATGGAGTTGGTTGCTGAGTATTCTGATGCTTTGCGGGTGACCTCCAATAGCCTTGAGGCTTACAACACTTCAGCTCCTGTAGTGTATGTACGTTTCACCGGTTCTTCCATCACTGCTGCTGATCTCGGAAATGTTGAGGCTTTCATCAACGGTGAGCGTGCAGTAGCTGAAATCGGAACCGGAAACGCCGCTCAAAACATCATTGTTAACGTATTCCCCAACCCAGCCAGTAACATGATCAATGTAGTGGCTTCAGAGGACGCGTCTTACGAGTTGACGGATATGCAAGGCAAAGTGATCGCCGCTGGCGCTTTCATCGGCGCTTATCAAAACTTGCAAATCAGCACCGACAACATGGCAAATGGCATGTACCTCTTGAAGGTTTACAACGCCGGTGCCGTGAACATGAGCAAAATTTCCATTAAGAAGTAATCGTTTTTTCGAAAACAAACGGAGCCAGGTACTACTTGGCTCCGTTTTTTATTTAACATGAAAACGTGTTTCCGATAACCAAATGTTCAAGGAAAGTTAAAACGATAACACTGCTAGGCGAGGGATAGTAATACTACATTCGTGCCATAAAATTCAAGCTATGAAAGACATTCTCAAAGCATTATGTTTCTTATTGATTTTTTCATCGGGTGCAGTCAAAGCCCAGGTATCACCCATGACAATTGATCAGTTTGACACGGTGTATTTTGACCTTTCCTCTGCCGTTGTAAACGGAAACCAAGTAGAATTCCCCGTATTTTATGATTCTGATGATCAGATTGTGGCGCTAGACTTCAACTTCAAATACAATCACAACAAACTCGATTACGATACCATCATCAAGTTGGCCAACTATTTGGATGTGCTTGCCTTTTACAATGTCAATGACTCCACTGTTCGATTGACCTCCTACACCAACACGTTGTTCTATCCCAATGATAGCAACCTGTTCAAGGTTCGTTTCAACATCCTGCAGCCGGGAACCCTTTGCAGCGGTGATATCTTTGCAGTTAATTCCTTGTTGAATGGTGACATTTGTACTTCAGGAATCATTGATTGCACAAGCGGATTGGAGGAACAAAATCTTTTTTCAGGAGTACGCATTTATCCAAACCCGGTGATTGACCAAACCGAAATCAGTGGAATCCCAGCGGAGAGCACGGTTGAATTGAGGGACATCAATGGCAAAGTCGTGGCACGTAAAGATGTTACCGGAAGCCAAGGCTCACTCAAGTTTGATTTAAGCAATGAATCGAATGGTATTTACCATCTTTTAGTGATGCATGCTGGATCAACGGGAGTTTGTAAGATCGTTAAAACTGGAAAATAACCTTTCACGCTCATCGGTATGACATAGTGGCTGTCGATTCAAACAGTTTGACCGTAAACCCTATCTTTGGAATTTCTTAGCATCAGAAGACTACTGATGCACTTACGGTTAAACTCAATGGTCCCCATAAAGAAACTAGGGTTTATTTATTTATTGGCGTTTTTTAGCCCAACAACGACAGTTCTTGCGGCTTCGAATTCCGACTCCATTTACGTAAAAATTCAAGATGCTTATTTTGTGGGTCAGTATGTGGAAATACCCGTATCATTTACTGCGCAAGGGCCGGTTTTTTCATTGGATCTGGCTTTCCGTTTTGATTCCAATCGGTTGCAGTTTGACCATTTAACCGGTATTTCCAGCGGACTTCAATACTTGTTTTATTTGAACCCTCTAGATTCGATTTGGCGGCTCACATCTTTTCATCCTAATGGTTTAGCCCCGAATACTCCGGTTTTCAACCTACGCTTTTTTACTTCCAATAACGAGGCATGTGCTTATGATTTCAGTGAGGAAGAGGGATATTTGAATGGTGATTCATCTGCAATCACCATCAATGGTTGCATGAATAACACTGGATTGGAAAGCGCTTTGGATCACAAACCATTAAAAGCTTATCCGAATCCTTTTTCAAATGAACTTTACTTTGATGGAATCCATGCAGGTGAAATATTGGTGTTTTCTACAAACGGAAGTCTAATGGCAAAAGGATTTAGTCCATCCAAAGTGGAAACCAGCAAATGGCCATCGGGCATGTATTTTGTGCGTTATCAGATATGTGGTCGTATTGTTTTCACCAAACTGATAAAAAACGACTTCACTCAATGATTTTGTTGGCAATCTGCTCCTATACCAAGAG
Source organism: Bacteroidia bacterium (assembly GCA_049431185.1). Classification (GTDB taxonomy): domain Bacteria; phylum Bacteroidota; class Bacteroidia; order AKYH767-A; family OLB10; genus JALRAP01. The sequence continues at coordinate 2,221 of JBMTLM010000093.1, forward strand.
GTTTGAAAACATAATTTTCAAAAATCTGGCTCATCCTGTCGTATATTTGAAATAAAAACCATCGCATGCGAATTTCTGAATTAGACGTTGCCTTGGCTGGCCTGGAAACCTTGGTACTTTTACAACCGGATGGTAAACCGGTGCCGGCTCATTTTCACATCACCGAAGTGGGTTTGAAAACTAAAAACTTCATCGATTGCGGTGGCACCATTCGGCAGGAAAAGCGTATTGCCATGCAGGTGTGGCTTGCCCACGACTATGACCATCGGCTTACCCCATCGAAACTGCAAAGCATCTTGAAACAGTTCCGTGAAGTTATTACCGCTGAAGATCTGGAAATCGAAATCGAATTCCAAGACCACACCATCGGCATTTATCATCTTTCATTTGATGGGCGCTATTTCACCATGGGAGTAACCCAAACCGCGTGTTTAGCCTCCGACCAATGCGGTATAGATTTCACCAAGCCCAAAATGGCACTTGCCGATTTAGGCAAATCAGCCGCATGTTGTACGCCACAGTCGGGTTGTTGTTAGTCGATACGAATGGCAGTACGGTTAAAGTTTCTAGATCGCTATCTCACTTTATGGATCTTCCTGGCCATGGCATTGGGCGTGGCAATCGGTTATTTGTTTCCATCCATCAAGGATATCAGTGAAAGTGTAACAATGGGTTCTACCAATATTCTGCTGGCCATTGGTTTGATCCTGATGATGTATCCGCCCTTGGCCAAGGTGGATTATCAATTATTGCCCGCTGCATTCAAGGACGGCAAGGCGCTGTTGATATCCCTTTTATTGAATTGGATCATCGGTCCGCTGCTCATGTTTGTATTGGCAGTTGTATTGCTGGGCGACCATCCGGGATACTTATCCGGCCTGGTGCTGATTGGCATCGCACGTTGTATCGCCATGGTGATTGTGTGGAACGATCTGGCGGGTGGCGACCGACAATACGCCGCGATGTTGGTGGCCTTGAACAGTGTTTTCCAGGTGTTGACTTATAGCTTCTATGCATGGCTTTTTCTGGATTGGGCACCTACCTATTTCGGCATGGAGGCCTTTGATGTTCGTGTAGATGCTACGGCCGTTGCTACAAGTGTATTGATTTACCTGGGCATTCCTTTTGCTGCGGGATATCTCACACGCACGGCATTGATTTCAAGCAAGGGGGCTGACTGGTACCATCATCGGTTTATTCCGCGGATATCTCCCATCACCTTGTACGCGCTCCTGTTCACCATCGTTTACATGTTCAGCCTTAAAGGGGATATGATTGTGGAGTTGCCTTTGGATGTGTTACAGATTGCACTTCCGCTATTGGCGTATTTCATCATCATGTTTTTCACGAGCATGCTCATCGGCAAGCTATCGGGATTATCTTATTCGAAAAACACGGCCATGGCGTTCACCGCCACGGGCAACAATTTTGAATTGGCCATTGCCGTTTCCATCGCTGTTTTCGGCATCGCATCTCCTCAGGCGTTTACAGGCGTCATTGGTCCGCTCATTGAAGTGCCTGCGTTGATTTTATTGGTACGTGCATCGTTGTACATTCAGAAAAGGTTTTACCAGTGAAAAAAAACATTCTCATCCTTTGTACGGGTAACAGTTGCCGTAGCCAAATGGCCGAGGCTTATGTAAGATGGTTTCATGGGACAGAAGCCGAAGTGTACAGTGCCGGAGTGGAAACGCACGGACTTAATCCTCGTGCGGTGGCGGTAATGATGGAAGATGGCATCGACATATCCCATCACACCTCCAACCATGTGGATACCTACTTGCACATACCCATGGATCTGGTGGTGACGGTTTGCGATCATGCAGCCACGCAGTGTCCGGTGTTTCCGGGTAACGGCACCAAAATACATCAGCCGTTTGACGATCCAGCAAAGCTGGAAGGGAATGAAACGGACGTAATGCAGGGTTTCCGCCGGGTAAGGGACCAAATCAAGGCGTGGGCGAAGGATCTTCGCCTTTAATACAAGGATTAAACCAAGTGATCAAAAATATTTTTTGGCGAGCTTGCGGTCCAACGAAAAACCGCCACTTCCCTTCACCAGTAGAAAAAGGCTGCACAGCAACATCGACCAATCAGTGCGGCTCTTATGGAGCATCTCCCAAAAACCTTCCTCGGCTAGTATTTGTGCCTTGGTGGTAAAGAAGGCCACCAACATGATGGTGATGGTGGGCAATACGGCGAGTCGGGTATAAAAACCCAACAGGATCATCAATCCACAAACGATTTCAAAGCCTCCCACCATGGGTCCCAAGATCTCCGGTGATGGCAAGCCGATTTTCTCAAACCTGCCTGCACCGCGCAACTCCTCAAACAAAAACTTCTGAATGCCCTCTGATAGAAACACGGCCCCTACCACCAAGCGAATCAGTATCGTGGTCCTGGATTGGTCGGAGGCGGCAATTTCGCGGAGCAACATGTTACGGCGTGTTCGATTTTACCAGACGCAGGGTTTGCACTTGATCATGCATGCGGGCAACCAAGATATACATTCCGTTGGGCAAATCCAACCCTTCAATCGCGATACGGTTGGTACCGGATTGTACGCTGTGTTCTTTGCTGTAAACACATTTGCCATCTACAGAGAATAATGCGATTTGACATACATCGTCATTAGAAGTAGTGAGCGTGACTTGGAAAGCATTGTTAAACGGTGAAGGGTACACGTTCAGTTTCGTAACATTTTCTGGAAAGGCGGGATTAGATGTTAGGTTGCCTGAAATGTAACTGAGGTTGGTGAAATCAATGAAGCCTGTCCAGTTTGGATGGTCGATGAACGGGTTGCGATTGCCTTGGATGCTTTGGATATAATCGTTGCGGGCAATTTCTTCCGCATCGGGAGGATCCAATTGATGCCATTGCAACAATAATTGGAGGCTTTGCGGATCTTCGCTGAGGGCGGGTAGCACCACATTGTTTAATCGGTTAAAAGTCCAATCCTGTCCGTTTACACCATTGTAGCGAAGCGACATGTAAAGCAATGCACGGGCGGCATTTCCTTTGTGTGATTCACGGGGCTCATAAACCAGGTTGCCGTTTGCATCTGTGCCGTAGGTTCCTTGCAAATAGGAGGAGGTCACGTTTACCACTTCACCAAGTGGATGATTGCTACGTACGCCGTTGGCGTTATTTTGGTTGACCACGAATAAATGATGTTGGTCGGCGTATTCCTGTGTGGAGGTGCTGGCGGAGGTCGGCATCCAGCTGTGGCACCACGTATGCTCGCGGCTGAAGGGGGTATTAGGGGTCCAGGCAAACGGAGGCGTGTAAATCACCCGCTCTCCGCTATATACACAGGTTGCGACCTTTCTTCCCAGAGAGGTGTCGGTAAATGAAAAATTAGTAACCATGGTCTCATCAAAAAGGGCATAATCAACCAATATGTAGGGGTTGCGTATGCGGCTTTGCAAATCCGAAACGAATGAAGTGGAGGAGGTGTTGATGTTGGCATAGTAGGATCCCTCTCCTGTGGAAGGTGTTGTCACGCTTCCAGTGAGCGGAGTGGTTTGCCGGTAGTTGCGTGAGCTGCCGCTGCCGTTGTAGGCAAACACGGCAAACTGGTGCGTGGAAGAAGCCACTACGCGACCTTTCTGGTTGTAGGAGCTGGAGGGACCCACGTAGGTGACCTTTGCATTTCCAATCTGGTCTCCGATGCTGTAAGTAACACCATCCACGGGGGAACCGCTGACGGGGCTGTTATTATCGGCCCGTAAAACCAAATATCCGTCACAGTAAGGAACAGCAGGAGTCCAATTCACATTGAACGACCACGTAAGCACCGAAGACCCATTGAAATTTGTAGGTTGCGAGGCAGGCTCTCCACCGCCTGATACGAGGGTAATGGTGATGTTTGGGAAAGAAGCATATCGGCTGTTGTTGCGTGTCCATTTGGTGGTGGTGCCGATTTGAGTGAGGATAAAGTCTTTCGTACCCGAAGTGCTGGTCGCATTGTAATATCCGTGGTCCACTTCAGTGGAAAAATCACGAGCCGATTTCCCATTGATCAGTGAAGCGGGAAGCCGTGACGTGTTCAGTGAGGTGCTCCCTGTAACCCACGCTCGGCTGCTGAAACCATAAATGAAACTGGGGTTGGCGGCGGATCCTTGGTAAACAAAGATCTGATCACCGGAGGTGGAGAGATCCCACGACCCTGATGATACAATTCCTGCGGATGAGGGTAGTAAACTGATGCGAGCACCTGCGTTCACATTGGAAGGGAAGGTGTAGGTCCATGTTCCTTCCACATTCGATAAGGCGGTACCCGTCCATGCATTATCGGTGATATAAATGACCGTTCCTGCGGCAATGGGTGTCAGTGCGGCCAAAATGATTTGGTCGGTATTGTCGTTATTGTGGGCGATTACGGCAAGGTCGCCGGCAGTCAAAGTGGTTTGGGCGGAGGATGTGCGAGCACTACTAAAAATGCACCACACAACAAGCAGCAGCAATGCTTGTAGTTTCATGGTCGGGGGGATTTGTATGTATCAGCTACGACCCAATCTGAATACAGCAAGTGGGACGTATCACTGATTTCTTCCTGCAAGATAGGAAAAACAATGCTTCTGCGCTAATTTTAATTGATTAGCAGGGGGTTAGCCCATCCAATGACCCTCAAGGTATTTGGAGA
>JBMTLM010000094.1:0-6828 GCA_049431185.1 Bacteroidia bacterium
AATGTTTTTCATAACCTGCTTTTCCTTTCTCGGGGTCTGCCGCCCGTTCCATGTATGCCAATTCCTTCAGTCCGGACCCCGATGCTTTTTCGCCTTTCTTCACATCCTTACCAACCCAATTGATATAAGCTACGATGGCTTCCATTTCCTTTGATCCTGAATCGGGAGCAATACCGTTCAGGCTGCGTTCAAAGCAATCGGTGACGCGCTTGTAAATGTTTTCAATCGTTCCAGACCTTGGTCGGTATTTGGGATAAGTGGAAAAAACAGAGCCATAGTTGTTGCCGAAAACGCGTGTACCCGCATCCAAATGGCAATTCTGGCAATTCATGCCGTTGGTTGCATTGGCTTTTACGATTCCTTTCGGACCGAAATATTTGGCTGTGTTAGCAATGATGTCTTTTCCCAACAATATTTTTTCCTTGTCGGGATCACTATCCAGCGTTGCAATTTCAGGTGCATGCCAAAAGGTGTCTTGTATGGCTGTCACAGGGGAAGGATTGGGATCAGAGGTAACCTTCACAGGGTCCTTTGTGAAGACCAATGTTCCTTTGCCTACATAGGCGATATAGCAAAAAAGGAACATCACGAGCAAAACCAACCCGATGACAATACTCAATAACACTTTTACGATTTTGCCAAGGGCGCGAATTCGGTCGTCAAGCTCGGGGTGGTTTACCATGGTTGTTTGCCGCTAGTGTGGCAGTTTGTCTTTGAGGATTCCGTAAATGTAAGTACCTAGAATTGCAAATACAAACACCACCACCATCGATAAATAGCCATATCCGATGTTCACCACCATAGGTCCAGGGCACGACCCCGAAAGTGCCCATCCAAGTCCGAATAAGGTTCCTCCACCAATATACCTTACAATGCTTTTTTCTTTAGGGTAGAATTGAATCGGATTTCCTTTGAAATCGCGTATGCCATATCGTTTGATGAGATAAACTCCCAACACGCCTAATGTCACCGCCGTGCCGATGATGCCATACATCTGGAACGACTGAAAACGGAACATTTCCTGGATGCGGAACCAGGAAAACGCCTCTGATTTCGCCATGATGATACCGAACACAATGCCGGTCAAAAGGAATTTGATGTGCTTCATGGTTTGAATAGTATCGGGAATAATAAATGGGTCATGAGGAGTCCGCCGGCGAAAAAGCCGATAACGGCGATTAATGAAGGTATTTGCAGGTCCGACAAACCGCTGATGGCATGGCCAGAGGTACATCCTCCAGCCCATCGGGTTCCGAATCCAACAAGAAATCCACCCAGGGCTAGCAATACAAAACCTTTCAAAGTAAAGAGGGCATTCCAACTGAACAGCTCTTCCGGTTGGGCTCCAGCAGGTGATGCGAATCCGAGTTTGGAAAGGTCATCAATGGTTTGTTGAGAAATCAAAACAGGCTCGCCGTTGGATAGGAACTGGGCTGCAATGAAGCCACCGATGATGGCACCTACGAGAAACATCAAATTCCATACTTGTGTTTTCCAATTGAAGTCGAAGAATTTCACTTTTTTACCTCCACCAGCGGCGGCACAGATGGTGCGCAGGTTGGAAGAAAACCCGAATGATTGTCCGAAATATAGTAGCGCAAACATGGTTATTGCAATCAGGAAGCCAGAGACATACCACGGCCACGGCTGTTGGATGATTTCTAATAGGTTCATATGTTTTTCAAATGAAAGGTTAATATGGGTTTGTACAAGTGGTTGATGAGTTTTTCCGTCGCGGAGCTGTGCATGATTCGTCCTAGGCCTTTACGACCGTAGGAGCCAATACATACCAAGTCCATGTTATGCATCTGGTTGAAGTGAATCACACCTGCCTCTACATCCTTGTCAGCAATCAAATGCGTTTCATAGTTGTTCAATTCATTCAGGTTCGCAAAGCGATCCATGTTGGCGCTGATGATGTTACGGTCGATGCCCTCTTCAATCACCTGCATCAAGTGAATCCGGGCGTTGAAACTTTGGGATATCAATCGTACCATCGACAAGTCTTCGTGAGCGGGGTTGCTGAAGTCATGTACGAGCAATAGGTTGCGGATCTGTAACTCACTGCGGTCGCACATCAGCGAAAGTACAGGTATTTCAGAATACCTGGCTACAACTTGAGTTTCAGAACCAGATAGTTTTTCTAAAATCCCCCATGCGCCTTTGGTGCCCATCACAATCATATGGAATCCGTGGTTGTGGGCAAAGGACGTGATTTCATCGGTCAGTTTTCCAAGTCGCAGATGTGTGGATACACTACCCTTATTCTGCTGATGGATTTCATCGAGTTTTCTGAGTGCAATCGTTTTTTGTTGTTCCACAAAGCCGGCATCAATGTCGCCGCAAGTGACAATGGAACCGGAAGGATCCATGGTAACCGTATCCGGCACCTGCAATACGTGAAGGAAATGGATGTCGAGCGGGATTTTTTCTTCAAGCCGTTTAGCAAGCACAAAGGCGTACTCGGATTGTACCGAAAAGTCGGTAGGAATCAGGATTTTGATTTTTGACATGTAATTTATTTTGATCTAAGGCATAAACACGTGGTGTGTTATCCAGCCCAAATGGTTTCTTTAAGTAAAATGTAAGTCCCCATGGCCAAAACGAACCAGCCAAATGCAGGCTTGAGTTTTTCATTGGAAACACGCTTTGACAATACGCTTCCTACCAGGATGCCTATAATGGCAATGACGGAAAACATGATGAGGAAATGCCAATCAATGATTAACTTGCCTGACAAGTCCCCGGTGAATCCAATCAATGATTTGAGTGCAATCATGAAAAGCGACGTGCCTACCGCTTTTTTCATTTCCAATCCTCCGAGCAATACCAACGCAGGAATGATCAGGAAACCGCCTCCGGCACCAACCAATCCTGTTACCACCCCAACCACAACACCTTCCGTCAATATCAATGGATAGTTGTATCCGCTGTTTTGAACGGGTTCATTATTGGAATTACGCGAAGGCCGTATCATCGACCAAGAGGCCAAAAGCATGATGATGGCGAAAAGCAAGAGCAACCCCAAAGATTTATTTACTTCCAATTCACCAATCGTGAAAAGGTTTTCAGGAATCGCTGGAAGCAACATTCGTCGTGTTAAATACACACTGATGATTGCCGGAATACCAAATACGAGGGCTGTTCGGAAATCAATATTGCCCATTTTCATGTGACTGAAGGAGCCTACCAAACTGGTGACACCTACGATGAAAAGGGAATAGGCCGTTGCCAACACAGGGTCAATGTTGAATAGATATACCAGGATGGGCACAGTAAGAATAGATCCACCTCCTCCGAAAAATCCGAGAGAAACGCCCATCAAAACGGCTCCTACATATCCTAAAATATCCATGCGTTCAAAATGCCAATCGTTTGCAAATATCTAAGGATTGGAGCACAACTGTATGCGACTTTTATCACAAAGCGGATTATATCACTTCGGCCACCACGAAAGTGCTGCCACCCACATAGATAAGGTCTTTTGGATGGGCCTTGTTTTTTGCCGCCCGCAAGGCCGTTTTTACCGACTTGTAGCTTTTTCCGCACAAGTTGATTGCTTCGGCTTGAGCCCTCAACGCATCCGCGTCCAAGCCACGAGGGATGTTCGGTTTGCAAAAGTAGTAGTGGGCATTTTTGGGAAACAATGAAAGCATGGCACTAACATCCTTGTCATTTACCACACCTAAAACTACATGCAGTTCTGCACATTTGATTTTTTTAAGCTCTTGCATCACTGCAATCAAACCATCTTTATTATGTGCCGTATCGGCAATGATCCATGGTTTTTTACCGAGTGTTTCCCAACGTCCACGGATTCCGGTGTTGTTTTTTACGTGCTTGATTCCATTTTTAATCGAGATGGCTGGTATTTTGAATCCCTGGTTTTTCAGTTCATCCATCGTGAGCAGCACGGCGGGCAAATTCCTTTTCTGATAAGCCCCTTCCAATCCGCATCGTATTGCGTATGACTTGTCTTCTTTGGTTTTTTTCAAATGGAATATGCCGGGATTTTTGCCTTCGTAAACGTGATAAAGTTTATCGGCAAAACTGATTTGAGAATGATTTTGAGCGGCCACTGCTTTAAACACGGCAAGACTTTCCTTTTGTGTTGTGCCAATGATCACAGGAACGCCGGGTTTGATGATGCCAGCTTTTTCTGTTGAAATCTTCTGTAGTGTGTTACCTAACAGATTCATGTGATCCCATTGCACGTTGGTGATCACAGACACCAACGGAGTCACCACATTCGTGGAGTCGAGTCTGCCTCCCAATCCGGTTTCAATCACGGCGATGTCCACCTTCGCATGACGGAAATAATCGAATGCCAATCCTGCAGTCCATTCGAAAAAGGAAGGTTGAATGCGTTCAAACGCGCTTTGATGCTTTTGCACGAACGACAACACGGCGTTTTTAGGAATCATTTTGCCGTTGATGCGGATTCTTTCGCGAAAGTCTTTCAGGTGTGGTGAAGTGAACAACCCTGTTTTATATCCCGCCTCTTGCAAAATGGAAGCCAGTAGGTGAGAAGTGGATCCTTTTCCGTTGGTTCCTGCCACATGGATGCATTTGAATCCACGCTCGGGATTGCCGAGCATTTGCATGATTTGTATGGTGTTGTCGAGGTTCGCCTTGTAGGCCGCCGGCCCGATGCGGTGAAACATGGGCAGTTGTCGGTACAGGTACTCCAGGCACTGCCCGTAGGTCATTCCAACTTGAAATCGAAGGTGATGGTGCCGCGCTGTTCCTCTACGCCATCGGGGCTGGGCGTAAATTTGGCTTGCAGGGCCGCTTGCTTGGCTTTCTGGTACAATTGTGGCGACATGTTGGTGGAACCCCGTGCAGGCCCATTGGCGCTGGTTACGTTTCCATCTTTATCCACTACAATTGCAATGACCACTTTGCCGGTTTCCTGTGAATTGTCTTTCAAGCTGGGTCGCTGTCTCCAGCCTCTTCCGGCTAAATCAAAACCGGCTCCAACGCCTCTGCCATTGCCACTGCCGCTGCCTCCTCCGGTACCACTGCCGCTACCTGGTCCTATACCTGATCCGGTTCCACTGCCCGTACCGGTACCTGTTCCGCCACCGCCATTACCACCGGTTCCTCCATCACCACTGGAACCGCCACCACGTTTTTTGTACAAGGCGGTTTCATTCACTTTGGGCAATTCAACTTTGGGAGCTTCAACCGGCTTTTGCTTTTCCTCTTTTACCTTGGGTTTTTCCGTAGGCTTTTCCTTTTTGGGTTCTTTGGGTTTTTCCGCGGGAGGAACATTTACGGTTTCTTCCGTTTCGGTAGTCAATAATTCTTCTTCCATCGGTGCCACTTCATCAGGAGTAGGAGGGGGTGGCGTCACCTCGGTTTGTGCTGCGAAGTCAACGGTGCCGAACTCTACAAAGCTGCCACCGCCACCACCACCCGCAAGCCCTTCTTCCCAGGGTGGGTTTTTGGATGATAGCGTCAGGAAAAACAACAGCACCACAATGATCGCATGTACGATGATGGTGGCTGTTAAGGATCGTGTTTGGTCAGCGGTCATTGTCCCTCATACTTGGTGAGACTGGTAGCCGCCACCATCTTTACTTTGTTTTTATTACCCACATCCAACAGGAACACTACGTCCTCCCACGGAACACTTTTATCAACTTTCAGCAATGCTGTGGGGTCCTCTTGTCCGCTAATCTCGGCCAGCAGTGTTTGTTCCAGAGCTTCACGGGTCACGATGGTTTGGTTTACTGCGTATTGTCCGTCGGCGGAAAGGCTAATGACCACGGGATGCTTCACCGCCTGAATGCCTGTTTTTGCATTTGGCAACAACAGCTTTAACACCGAAGGCGTAGCCATGGTGGACGCAATCAGGAAGAACAGCAACAGGAAAAACATGATGTCGTTCAGCGAGTGGCTGTACACATCCGTATGTGTTTTGAATCGGCGCCTGATGTTCATTTGGTGGGCTCCTCTAGCAAGTCGATGAATTCAACTGCGGTAATTTCCATTTTGTTGATCACACGGTCCACATATTGCGTGAGGAAGTGAAAGCCGGCATAGGCCACCATTCCCACCAGCAATCCAGCACCGGATGTAATCATTTTCACATACAGTCCACCAGAGATGGTTCCGATCTCAAGACTGTTCTGTAGTGATATTTGGTAAAAAATCTGGATCACACCGAAGATTGTTCCCAAAAACCCAAACATGGGAGCGATACCGGCGATGGTGCTGAGGTATCCGAGATTTCGCTCCATGTTGTACACTTCAAGTTTACCGGCACCTTCGATGGCATTTTCAATTTCACGAGTCGGTTTGCCGAGTCGGTTGATGCCTTTCTCAATCATACGTGCAATGGGTCCCGTGGTGTTTTTACATAGCGACTTGGCGGCTTCCACGTTACCGCTCCCAATGAAATCGCGGATGCTGTTCATGAAATTCGGATCGATTTTGGCAGCTCTTCGAATGGCCAAATATCTTTCAACGATGAGGTAGATGGCTACTACGGAGCATAGTGCGATGGGAATCATCACAGGTCCGCCCTTCACCAACAAATCCCATAACGGCAAGGAAACTTCGGCTGGGGGTGGAGACAATGCAGGGGCCGGTGTTGGTGCGGGAGTGGTTGCAGCAGTGGTGGCAAGCGAATCCGCAGCACCAGTGACAATTTGAAGCAATAAGCTCATATTGGAGGATGGATTTAAGTCGTAAAATTATCTCATGATGCGATGGTGCAATCGCTTAGGGGCGCTACCATTGTCAACACGGCGGTGTTAATATGTCTACTAACGGCTAATACGGCTTAATAGTATGCGATCACGCATCATTCGTCGCGCCATT